>NZ_JBHMIR010000012.1:0-159144 GCF_048060285.1 Micromonospora sp. LOL_025
AGCTGTATGTCGGTGGTGTGGGTGTGGCCCGTGGCTACGCGGGTCAGCCGGCGCTGACGGCGGAGCGCTTCGTCCCGGACCCGTTCGGTGCGGCGGGTGCGCGGATGTATCGGACCGGGGACCTGGTGCGTTGGCTGCCCGACGGGGCGGTGGAGTTCGTCGGCCGGATCGACCATCAGGTGAAGATCCGGGGTTACCGGATCGAACTCGGCGAGATCGAGTCGGTCGTCGGGGGCACCGACGGCGTCGGCGACGCGGTCGCCCTGGTCTCGGGCTCGGCCGTCGAGGGCGACGCCCGCCTGGTGGCCTTCTACCGGCCGACCCTGCCGGCGACCCCCGGTCTGCTCGACCGGGTGCGGCAGCGGTGCGCGGAACACCTGCCGGAGTACATGATCCCGGCCGAGTTCGTCGCCGTGGAGGCGATCCCGCTCAACGCCAACGGCAAGGTCGACCGGGCCGCACTCTGGGACGCCGCGGTGCCCGTCGAGCGGGCGCACGTCGCCCCGGCCACCGAGCTGGAGGAGCGGCTGGCCGGCATCTGGGGCCAGGTGCTCAACCTCGAACAGGTCAGCACCCAGGACAGCTTCTTCGACCTCGGCGGCGACTCGCTGCGCGCGGTCGCCCTGGTCGGCGCACTGCGCGCGGCCGGCTTCGGGGTGGCCGTCCGGGACGTCTTCGTGCACCGCACGGTCGCCGCCCTGGCCGGGCACCTCGGCGCCAAGGACGCCGCCCCGGCGGCGCCGGCCTTCCAGGCTGTCGCGCCCTTCTCCCTGCTGACCGCCGCCGACCGGGGCGCCCTGCCCGCCGGCCTCGTGGACGCCTACCCGGCCGTGCAGGCGCAGGTCGGCATGGCGGTGGAGATCCAGAAGGACCCGGGCAAGTCGCTGTACCACATCGTCCGCTGCTTCCGGGTGCACAGTGGACGACCGTTCTCAGCCGACGCGCTGCGGGCGGCGGTGCGGGACGTGGTCGGCCGGCACGAGACCCTGCGTACCTCGTTCGACCTCACGAGCTATTCGGTGCCGATGCAGCTCGTGCACGCCGAGGCGCCTGTCGACGTGCGGGTGACGGAGCTGACCGGCGGGGACGTCGAGGCCCGGCTGCGGGCGTACGTGGACACTGAGCGGGCGCGCCCCTTCGAGCTGGACCAGCCGGCGCCGCTGCTGCGGGTCGCCGCGCACCGCACCGACGAGCGGGGCTGGTGGCTCACCGTCGCCGTCAGCCACCTGGTCACCGGCGGCTGGGACCTGAACACCCTCCTGGTCGAGCTGATCGGCTGCTACGAGCGACGCAGCGCCGGCATGGTGCCCGAGTCGCCGGAGCCCACCGCCGTCCGGTACGCCGACTTCGTCGCCGCCGAACTGGCGGCGCTGAAGGGCGGCGAGGACGAGGCGTACTGGCGGGGCGTCGTCGGCACCTACGCCGGCTTCACCATGCCGGACGGCTGGGGCCGCACCGACGGCCCACGGGAGAGCCTGCGTACCCGGGTCAGCTACCAGGACCTGGAGCCGAAGCTGCGCGCGCTCGCGTCGACCCTCGACGTGTCGCCCAAGTCGGTGCTGCACGCCGCGCACCTGAAGGTGATGAGCCAGCTCACCGACCAGGGACGGTTCTACACGGGCCTGGTGTGCGACGCGCGCCCGGAGGTGCGGGGCGCGGAGCGGGTGCACGGGATGTACATCAACGTGCTGCCGTTCGCGCACGCCCGGACGGCGGGGACGTGGCGGGAGCTGGTGCGGTCGGTCTTCGACCGGGAGGTGGAGCTGTGGCCGCACCGGCGGTACCCGTTGCCGGCGGTGCAGCGGATGGCCGGTGCGGGGTCCCGCCCGATCGACGTCGTCTTCGACTACACCGAGTTCCGCCGCGCGGGTGCCGTCGCCGACGAGTCCGTCGACTTCGAGGCCATCGCCGGGGAGGGCGGCACCGAGTTCGCCCTCCAGGTGACCGCCGCCGGCGGCTTCCTCGACCTGGTCGGCGACAGCCACGTCTTCGGTCCCGCCGCGCTGGCCCGGGTGGGGGCGATGTTCCGCCAGGTGCTGACGGCGATGGTGGCCGACCCCGAGGGCGACGCGGTCGCCGTCCGGCTGCCGGCCGCGGAGCGCGACGAGATCGCGGGCTGGTCGTCCGGCGGCACCGTCGAGGTCGGCGGGTACGCCCCGGCGGCGTTCGAGGCGCAGGCGGCGCGGCGGCCGGACGCGGTGGCGCTCACCTGCGACGGCACCCGCGTGAGCTACCGGGACCTGAACGGCCGGGCGAACCGGTTGGCGCACCACCTGCGCCAGTTGGGCGTGGGGCCGGAGGTCCTGGTCGGGGTGTGTGCGCACCGGTCGGTCGAGCAGGTCGTGGCGATGCTGGCGGTGCACAAGGCCGGCGGGGTGTACCTGCCGTTGGATCCGTCGTACCCGGCGGAGCGGTTGGCGTTCATGCTCGCCGACGCGGCGGCCCCGGTGCTGCTCACCACCGCCGGGCTGCGTGGCCAGCTCCCGGCGGCCGAGGCGGTCACCGTCCTGCTGGACGACCCGGACGCCTGGGCGGGCCAGCCGGCCACCGATCCCGAGCCGCGCACCCATGCCGACAGCGGCTGCTACGTCATCTACACCTCCGGCTCGACCGGCCAGCCCAAGGGCGTCCTCGTGCCGCACCGGGGGATGGTCAACCGCTCCGCGTACGCCGGCCGGCGGATCAACCGCCTCGACGAGAAGGCGGTGCTGCTCCAGAAGACCGAGATCGGCTTCGACGTCTCCCCGGCCGAGGTCTACGCGGCCCTGTCGGCGGGCGCCCGGATCGTGGTGGCCCGCCCCGGCGGGCACCGGGACCCGGCGTACCTGCGGGAGCTGATCGTCCGCGAGGGCGTCACCGCCGTCGAGCTGGTGCCGAGCATGCTGTCGGCGCTGCTGGCCGAGGGGATCGGCGCGTGCCGGTCGCTGCGGTCGGTGGCGGTGGGCGGCGAGGAGATCGCCGTCGACGTGGCGCGGGCGTTCCTGGCCGCGCTGCCCGGCTGCGAGCTGCACAACACGTACGGCCCGGCCGAGACCACCGTCGACGTCACCAGCTGGCTCTGCACCGCCGACGCCCTGCGCGGGCTGTCCCGGGTGCCGCTCGGCACCCCGTTCACCAACCTCACCGTCCGGGTGCTCGACGAGCACCTGCAACCGGTGCCGGTCGGGGTGCGCGGCGAGTTGTGCGTCGGCGGACTCGGGCTGGCCCGGGGCTACCTCGGGGCGCCGGGCACCACCGCGCAGCGCTTCGTGCCGGACCCGTACGGCCCGCCCGGGTCGCGGCTGTACCGTACCGGGGACGCGGCGGCGTGGCGGCCCGACGGGACCGTCGACTTCCTGGGCCGCATCGACTCGCAGGTCAAGCTGCACGGCGTACGCATCGAGCTGGGCGAGATCGAGACGGCCCTGCGGGCCTGCCCCGGGGTGACCGACGCGGTCGCCGCGGTCCGCGAGCAGGACGGCCGGCGCACCCTCGTCGGCTACCTCGTCGTCGACGGCGGATCCGCGCCCACCCCCGGTGAGCTGCGCGAGCGGCTGCTGGCGGAGCTGCCGGAGGCGATGGTCCCGGCCGCCTACGTCGCCATCGACGCCGTGCCGGTGGACCCGCACGGCAAGGTCGACCGGCGGCAACTGCCGGCACCGGACGCGCGGTCCTACGCCCGGGGCCGCTACGAGCGGCCCAACGGCCCGGTGGAGTCGGCGATGGCCGGCGTCTGGTCGTGGGTGCTCGACCTCGACCGGGTCAGCGTCACCGAGAGCTTCTTCGACCTGGGCGGCGACTCGATGACGGCGGTGACCCTGGTCGGGTCGCTGCGCGCGGCCGGCCACGACGTCACCGTGCGGGACATCTTCGCGCACCGCACGATCCGCCGCCTGGTCACGGCCCTCGCCGAGGCCGACACCGCCAAGGAGGGGGCCTTTCGCCCCGTCGAGCCGTACGCGCTGATCGGCGCCGCCGACCGGGCCAGGCTGCCCGGCGGGCTGGTCGACGCGTACCCGGCGACGCAGGCCCAGGTCGGCATGGCCGTGGAGATCCAGAAGGACCCCGACAGGCCGCTCTACCACATCGTGCAGTCGATCCGGGTCGACGACGGGTGGCCGTGCGACGCCGACGCGCTCCAGGCGACGGTCGACGCGCTGGTCGCCCGGCACGAGACGCTGCGTACCTCGGTCGACCTGACCGGCTATTCGGTGCCGATGCAACTGGTGCGCGCCAGCGCCGCCGTGCCGGTCGCCGTGCACCCGGCCGCCGGCCACTCCGCGCACCTGGCCGCCGAGCGGCGTACCCCCTTCGACCTGGAGTCGGACGCGCCGCTGCTGCGGGTCGCCGCGCACGCCGACGACGCCGGGGCCTGGTGGCTGACCCTCGCGGTGAGCCACCTCGTCACCGGCGGCTGGGACCTCAACGCCCTGCTCGCGGAGCTGCTCGGCGAGTACGCCCGGCGCAGCCGCGGCGAGGCGCCGACGCCGGTCGAGCCCCCCGCCGTCCGGTACGCCGACCACGTCGCCGGTGAGTTGGCGGCGCTGCGCTCGACGGAGACCGCCGAGCACTGGCGGGCGGTGGTGACCGGCCGGCCGAAGCTGACCCTCCCGGACGCGTTCGGCGACCGCTCCGGCGCGGCGGCGGTCTGCCGGTACACGGTGGACGTCGACGACCTGGACGCGGCGGTCCGACGCCTCGCCAGCGACACCGGCACCTCGGTCAAGGCGGTGCTGCACGCCGCGCACCTGAAGGTGATGAGCCAGCTCACCAGCGGGTCCGCCTTCTACACGGGCCTGGTGTGCGACGCGCGGCCGGAGGTGCGGGGCGCGGAGCGGGTGCACGGGATGTACATCAACGTGCTGCCGTTTCCGCACGCCCGGACGGCCGGGACGTGGCGGGAGCTGGTGCGGTCGGTCTTCGACCGCGAGGTGGAGCTGTGGCCGCACCGGCGGTACCCGCTGCCGGCCGTGGCGCGGATGGCCGACGCCGGGTCCCGCCCGATCGACGTCGTCTTCGGCTACGTCGAGACCCGGCAGGACGGCACCGGGGCGGCCGGGGCGTCCGCCGCCGGCACCGACCTCGTCGAGGTCGGCGGACCCGGGGCCACCGAGTTCGGCCTGTCGGTCGGGGCGGGCGGCGGCACCGTCCGCCTGGTCAGCGACAGCCGGACCGCCGACCCGGCCGCCCTGGTGCGGATCGGGGCGATGTTCCGCGAGGTGCTGGCGGCGATGGTGGCCGACCCGGACGGGGACGCGGCGACGCCGCGCCTGCCGGCCGCAGAGCGGACGGAGATCGACCGGTTCACCCCGGGCCGCGCCGTCGAGGTCGGCGGGTACCTGCCGGCGGCGTTCGAGGCGCAGGCGGCGCGGCGGCCGGACGCGGTGGCGATCACGGCCGAGGGCGTGTCGTTCTCGTACGGGCAGCTCAACGGCCGGGCGAACCGGCTGGCGCACCACCTGCGTGAGCTGGGGGTGGGGCCGGAGGTCCTGGTCGGGGTGTGTGCGCACCGGTCGGTCGAGCAGGTCGTGGCGATGCTGGCGGTGCACAAGGCCGGCGGGGTGTACCTGCCGTTGGATCCGTCGTACCCGGCGGAGCGGTTGGCGTTCATGCTCGCCGACGCGGCGGTCCCGGTGCTGCTCACCACCGCCGAGCTGCGGGCGCAGCTGCCGCCGGTCGAGGCCACGGTGGTGCTGCTGGACGACCCGGACGCCGGGGCCGACCAGCCGCCGTCCGACCCGGAGCCGCTCACCGGTCCCGACAACGGCAGCGTCGTCATCTACACCTCGGGCTCCACCGGCCGCCCCAAGGGCTCGCTGCTGTCGCACCGTGCCCTGGTCAACCGCACCGCGCACGTCGGCGCGCAGGTATACCGACTGGACTCCGACGCCGTCGTGCTCCAGAAGACCGAGATCGGCTTCGACGTCTCGCCGGGAGAGGTCTACGCGGCCCTGTCGGCGGGCGCCCGGATCGTGGTGGCCCGCCCCGGCGGGCACCGCGACCCCGCGTACCTGTGCGAGCTGATGGCCCGCGAGGGCGTCACCACCGTCCACTTCGTGCCGTCGATGCTCCCGGCGCTGCTCGCCGAGGGGCTGGCCGGGTGCCGGTCGCTGCGGTCGGTGGCCGTCGGCGGCGAGGAGATCGCCGTCGACGTGGCGCGGGCGTTCCTGGCCGCGCTGCCCGGCTGCGAGCTGCACAACACGTACGGGCCGGCCGAGGCGACCGTCGACGTGAGCAGCTGGCGGTGCACCGCCGACGCCCTGGCCGGGTCGTCCCGGGTGCCGCTCGGCACGCCCCACCCGAACCTGCGGCTGTACGTCCTCGACGAGCGGCTCGACCCGGTGCCGGTCGGCGTGCCCGGCGAGCTCTGTGTCGGCGGGACGGGGCTGGCCCGGGGCTACCTGGGCCGGCCGGGGCCGACCGGCGAGAGGTTCGTGCCCGACCCGTACGGCCCGCCCGGGTCGCGGCTCTACCGCACCGGCGACGCGGCGGCGTGGCGGCCGGACGGCACCGTGGACTTCCTGGGCCGGCTCGACTCGCAGGTCAAGCTGCACGGCGTACGGATCGAGCTGGGGGAGATCGAGACGGCCCTGCGGGCCTGCCCCGGCGTCGCCGACGCCCTCGCCGCCGTCCGCGAGCACGACGGCCGCCGCACCCTCGTCGGGTACGTGCTGCCCGCCACCGGCGACGCGCCGGCCCCGGCCCGGCTGCGGGAGCGGCTGCTCGCCGCGCTGCCCGAGGCGATGGTCCCGGCCGCCTACGTCACCGTCGACGCCATCCCCAAGGACCCGAACGGCAAGGTCGACCGGCGCCAGCTGCCGGCCCCCGACGCCGGCTCGTACGCCACCGGGGACTACCAGGCACCGGCCGGCGACGTGGAGGCGGAGATCGCCGGGATCTGGGCGCGGGTGCTCGGCGCGGCCCGCGTCGGCGTCACCGACAGCTTCTTCGACCTCGGCGGCGACTCGATGCTCGCGGTCACCCTGGTCGGCACGCTGCGCGCCGCCGGGCACCGCACCAGCGTGCGGGACGTCTTCGCGCACCGCACCGTACGCCGGCTGGCCGCCGCGCTGGGCGACGCCGGCACCGACGAGTTCCGCCCGGTCGCGCCGTACGCGCTGATCGACGCCGCCGACCGGGCCCGGCTGCCCGGCGGCCTGGTCGACGCCTACCCGGCGTCGCGCACCCAGCTCGGCATGCTGGTGGAGTCGGCCGTCAGCGGCGACCGCGCGGTCTACCACAGCGTCCTGGCCCACCAGGTCCGCGACGGGCGGCCGTTCGACACCGAGGCGCTGCGCGGCGCGGTCCGCGCCGTGGTCGCCCGGCACGAGATCCTGCGCACGTCGTTCGACCTGGTCGGCTACTCGGTGCCGATGCAGCTCGTGCACGCCCACGCCGAACCGGACGTGCGCGTCGAGGACGGCCGGCACGTCCCGGCCGAGCGGCACGCCGCGCTCTTCGCGGAGTTCGTCGCCGTCGAGCGGGCCCGCCCGTTCGACGTCTCCACCGCGCCGCTGCTGCGCGTCACGGCGCACCCGGACAGCGACGAGAGCTGGTGGTTCACCTTCACCATCAGCCACGTCGTCACCGAGGGCTGGAGCAGCGCGCGGCTGGTCACCGAGGTGCTCGACGCCTACGCCGAGCTGGTCGACGGCCGCCCCCCGGCCTCGGCCGACGTGCCGCCCGTGCGCTACGCCGACTTCATCGCCGCCGAGCTCGCCGCGCTGGAGTCGACCGCCGACCGGGAGCACTGGCGGTCCGTGTGGGACGGGCGCGCCCCGTTCACCCTGCCCACCGGCTGGGGCGCGCCGGACGCGCCGGACGCCACGGTCGACGCCGCGGTCGACTTCACCGACCTGGACGAGGCGCTGCGCGCCCTGGCCCGCGACACCGACGTGTCGGTGAAGGCGGTGCTGCACGCCGCGCACCTGAAGGTGCTCAGCCAGCTCACCGGCGAGCCGGGCTTCCACGCCGGCCTCGTCTGCGACGCCCGGCCCGAGGTGCTCGGCGCCGACCGGGTGCAGGGCATGTACCTCAACACGGTGCCGTTCCCGTACGACCGGTCCGCCCGCAGCTGGCGGGACCTCGTCGCCGAGGTGTTCGACCGGGAGGTCGCGCTGTGGCCGCACCGGCGGTTCCCGCTGGCCGAGATGCAGCGCGAGGCCGGTCACCGGCTGCTGCACGTCCTGTTCAACTACCAGGACTTCACCCGCGCGACGCAGGGCGGCGACGGCTCCGGCCCGGTGGTCACGGGCAACGCCGGCGAGGGCGCCACCGAGTTCGACCTCTCCTGCTTCGCCCAGCGGGGCCGCTACGCGCTGTCCGCGCGGGCGGGGCTGGTCAGCCGGGCCAACCTGGACCGGATCGCCGGCATGTACCGGGCGGTGCTGGAGGCGATGGTCGCCGACCCCGACGGCGACTGCCAGGCGGTCTGCGTGCCCGGGGGCGAGCGCGACCGGCTGCTCGGCGTCACCGACACCGGCGCGGACGAGCCGGTCACCGGCACCGTGGTAGAGCTGTTCCAGGCCCAGCTGGCCCGCGATCCGCAGGCCGTGGCGGTGGTGGCCGGCGCCGTCGAGCTGACGTACGCCCAGGTCGACGCCGCCGCCAACCGGCTGGCGCACCACCTGCGCGCGGCCGGCGCCGGCCGGGAGACCGTCGTCGGGGTCTGCCTCGACCGGGACGCGGACCTGGTGCCCGCGCTGCTCGGCGTGCTCAAGGCGGGGGCGGCGTACCTGCCGCTGGACCCGGCCCAGCCCGCCGAGCGGATCGGCTACATGCTGGCCGACGCCGGGGCGCGGACCGTCGTCACCACCTCCGCGCAGGCGGCGCCGCTCGCCGGCTTCGACGGGCGGCGGGTGCTGCTGGACGCCGGCGACCTGGCCGGGCAGCCGGAGACCGACCCGGGCGTCGCCCGCGACCCGGACGACCTGCTCTACGTCATCTACACCTCCGGCTCGACCGGCCGGCCCAAGGGCGTCTGCGTGAGCGACGCCAACGTGCTGCGCCTGCTCGACGCCGCGCAGGAGCACTACGCGGTGGACGAGACCGACGTGTGGGCGCTGTTCCACTCGTACGCCTTCGACGTCTCCGTCTGGGAGCTGTGGGGGGCGCTGCTGCACGGTAGCCGGCTGGTGCTGGTGCCCCGCGAGGTGGCCCGGGTGCCGCAGGACCTGCTGGACCTGCTGGTGACGCAGCGGGTCACCATGCTGGCGCAGACCCCGACGGCGTTGCGCGGGCTCGTCCGGCTCGCCGCCGAGGACGCCCCCGGCATCCGGGACCTGTCGCTGCGCGCGGTGGTGGTCGCGGGGGAGAAGCTCGACTTCGCCGACCTCGCGCCGTGGGCGGCGCGTCTCGGGCTGGCCCGGGTGGCGCTGGTCAACATGTACGGGATCACCGAGACCACCGTCTACTCCACCTACCACCGCGTCACCCGCGCCGACCTCGCGCCCGGGGTGGGCAGCCGGATCGGCCGGCCCCTGTCCGGGGTGCGGATGTACGTGCTCGACCAGTACGGCCACCCGGCGCCCATCGGGGTGCCCGGCGAGGTGTACCTGGCCGGGCACGGGGTGGCCCGCGGCTACCTCGGCCAGCCCGAGCTGACCGCCCGACGCTTCCTGCCCGACCCGTACGGCCCGCCCGGCAGCCGGATGTACCGCACCGGCGACCTGGCCACCCGGCTGCCCGACGGCAGCGTGGAGTTCCTCGGCCGCCTCGACGACCAGGTGAAGCTCCGGGGCTACCGGATCGAGCCGGGCGAGATCGAGGCGGCGCTGACCGGGCTGCCCGGTGTCGCGGAGGCGGTCGTCGTGCTCCGGGCGGACGACCCGGCCGACCCCCGGCTGACCGCGTACCTGGTGGCGGGCGACGGGCCCGCGCCGGAGGTCGCCTCGCTGCGCGCCTCGCTGGCGCGCGCCCTGCCGGAGTACATGGTCCCGTCGGCGTTCGTGCTGCTCGACGAGCTGCCGCGCAACAACAGCGGCAAGCTGGACCGGCGGGCGCTGCCCGCACCGACGGGCGGCGCGACGCTGGCGGGCCGGGACCTCGTCGCGCCGGCGGGGCAGTTGGAGGAGCGGGTGGCCGCCGTCTGGGCCGACGTGCTGGGCCTGCCGGTGGTCGGCGTCACCGACGGCTTCTTCGACCTCGGCGGGCACTCCATCACGGCGCTGGTGCTGGCCGGCACGATGCGCGCGGACGGGCTGGACGTGACGGTCGCGGACATCTTCCGGCACCCGAGTGTCCGGGCGCTCTGCGAGGTGCTGGCGAGCCGGGACGCGCCGGAGCCGACCGTACGCCCCGTCGAGCCCTTCGAGCTGGTCGCCCCCGCCGACCTGCCGCTGCTGCCAACCGGGCTGGACGACGCGTACCCGCTGTCGCGGGTGCAGCTGGGGATGCTGCTGGAGATGCTGGCGGACAACGGCCAGAACCACTACCACAACGTGGTCTCGTTCCTGATCCCCGACGACGAGCCGTTCGACCTGGCGACCCTGCGGGGTGCCGTCGACGAGGTGGTGGCCCGGCACGACGTGCTGCGTACCTCGGTGGACACCGGGAACTACTCGGTGCCCATGCAGTTGGTGCACCGCACGGTGGAGGTCCCGGTCCGCACCCGCGACCTGCGCGGGCTGGCCGAGGCGGACCGGACGGCCCTGGTGCGCCGGCTCGTCGGCGAGGAGTACCAGGAGCTGTTCGACGTCGAGCGGGCGCCGCTGCTGCGCTTCACCGTGTGCCCGGAGACCGACCGGAGCTGGCGGCTGGTGCTCACCATCTGCCACGTGGTCATCGAGGGCTGGAGCCTGCACGCCCTGGTGATGGAGATCCTGGACCGGTACCGCGCGCGACGGGCGGGCGCGGAGCCCGACGTCGCCGCCCCGCCCGGGGTGCGCTTCGCCGACTTCGTCGCCGGTGAGCTGCGCGCCCTGGCCTCGGAGACCGACCAGCGGTACTGGCAGGACGTGGTCCAGCGGCACCCGAGGTTCCTGCTGCCCGCCGCGTGGGCGCCGCCGGCGCCGGCCACCCGGGAGCCGTACACCGAGGTGGTGTCCTACGCGGACCTGGAGCCGCGGCTGCGGGCCCTGGCCTCGGCGGCCCGGGTGTCGCTCAAGGCGGTGCTGCACGCCGCGCACCTGAAGGTGCTCAGCCAGCTCACCGACGAGCCGGCCTTCTACAGCGGGCTGGTCTGCAACACCCGGCCCGACGTGGTGGGCAGCGAGCGGGTCTACGCCATGTCGCTGAACACCCTGCCGTTCCCGCACGACCGGCAGTCGACCAGCTGGCGGGAACTGGTCCAGCGGGTGCACGCCCGCGAGGCCGACCTGTGGCCGCACCGCCGTTACCCGGCGCCGGCCATCCGCACCCCCGGCCGCGGCGCCCGCCTCACCGACGTCTACTTCAGCTACCTCGACTTCACCGAGGTGGACGGCGGGCGCACCGCGCCCGTGGAGCGGATCGGCGCGAGCACCTCGGAGTTCGCGCTCGCCGTCGCCGCGGGCGCCGGCCGGCTCGAACTGAGCACCGACAGCCACGCCATGGGCCGGGCCGACGCCGCGCGGCTCGCCGGCATGTACCGGCTGGTGCTGGAGGCCATGGTGGCCGACCCCGACGGCGACCCCCGGGCGGCGTACCTGCCCGCCGGGGAGCGGCACGACGTGCTGGTGGGCTGGAACTCCTCGGCCGCGCCGGGCTGCGTCGACCTCGTCCCGGACCGGGTCGCGGCGCGGGCCGCGGCGACCCCCGACGCGGAGGCCGTCGACGGTACGACCTACGCCGGGCTGGACGCGGCGGCCAACCGGATCGGCCACCACCTGCGCGGGGTGGGGATCGGCCCGGAGCGGGTCGTGGGGGTGCTGCTGGACCGGGGCGCCGACCTCGTCGCCGCCCTGCTCGGGGTCTGGCGGGCCGGCGGCGCGTACCTGCCGATCGACCCGGGTCACCCGGCCGAGCGGGTCGCCGCGATGCTCGCCGACGCCGGGGCGACGGTGGTGGTGACCTCGACCGGCCACGCCGACCGGCTCACCGGAGTCGAGCTGGTGCTGCTCGACCGCGACGCCGAGCGGATCGCCGCGCTGCCCGCCGGCCCGCCGGCCGGCCGGCCCGACCCGGACCACCTCGCGTACGTCATCTTCACCTCCGGCTCGACCGGCCGGCCGAACGGGGTGCAGATCAGCCACCGCGGCCTCGCCAACTATCTCGGCTGGGCGGCCGAGGAACTCGTCGGGGACCGCACCGGCGGCGCCGCGCTCTTCTCGTCGGTCGCGTACGACATGGTGGTGACCAGCATCTGGGCGCCGCTGGTCAGCGGGCAGCGGCTGTGGCTGCTGCCGCCCGACGCCGGCCTGGACGAGTTGGGCCCGAGACTGGCCGACGCCGGCCCGTTCAGCTTCGTCAAGCTGACCCCCGGCCACCTCGACCTGCTGACCCGCCAGCTCGACGCGGACCGGGCCGCCGCCCTGACCCCGCTGCTGGTGGTGGGGGGCGAGGCGCTGACCCGGCAGGTCTGCGACCGCTGGCACGCGCTCGCGCCGGGCAGCGTGCTGCTCAACGAGTACGGGCCGACGGAGGCGACCGTGGCCGTCAGCCGGTACCCGGTCACCGGTCCGCTGCCGGTCGGCGTCGCGCCGATCGGCCGGCCGCTGGGCGGGATGCGGACCTACGTCCTCGACGCCGACCTGCAACCGGTGCCGGTGGGCGTGGTCGGCCACGTCCACCTCGGCGGCCCCGGTCTCGCCCGGGGCTACGCCGGCCGGCCGGCCCTGACCGCCGACCGGTTCGTGCCCGACCCGTTCGGCGCGGACGGCGGGCGGCTGTACCGGACCGGCGATCTGGGCCGCTGGCTGCCCGACGGGCAGCTGGACCTGCTCGGCCGGGTCGACGACCAGGTGAAGATCCGTGGCCACCGGGTGGAGCCCGGAGAGGTCAGGGCGGTGCTGGTCGCGCACCCGGGCGTGCGGGACGCGGTGGTGACCGTCGAGTCGACGGGCGCCGGCGGTCCCCGCCTGGTGGCCTACCACGTGGGCGACGCGCCGGACCTGGCCGCGCACTGTGCCCGGTGGCTGCCGGGCCAACTGGTGCCGAGCGTCTTCGTCCCGGTGCCGGCCATCCCGCTCAACGCCAACGGCAAGGTCGACCGCCGGGCGCTGCCCCCGGTGGACCTGGCCGGGGCGGCCGGGCACACCCCGCCCCGCCCGGGGCTGGAGCAGCTGATCGCCGACATCTGGGCCCGGGTCCTGGAGGTCGACCGGGTCGGCCGGCACGACCGCTTCTTCGCCCTGGGCGGGCACTCGCTGCTGGTCGTACCGGTGGTCACGGCGGCCCGGCAGGCCGGTGTCCCGCTGACGCTGCGGGCGGCGATGCTCGACCGGACCCTGGCCGAGCTGGCCGCCTCGCTCGCCCCGACCGGGGCGGCGGCGTCCGCCGATCCGGCGGATGCGGCGGTACGCTCCGGCGCGGCGCGGACCGCCGCGGTGCTGCCGGCCGTCGAGCCGCTGCTCGCCGCCCACCGGGTGCCCGGCGCCTCGGTGGCCCTGCTCGTGGACGGTGAGCTGGTGGAGGCCCGCGCCGCCGGGCACCGCACGGCCGGCGGCGCCCCGGTGACCCCGGCGACCATCTTCCAGGTCGGCTCGGTCAGCAAGTGGGTCACCGCGGTGGGCGCGCTGGTCCTCGTCGGGCGGGGGCAGCTCCAGCTCGACACGGACGTCAACGCGTACCTGAAGAGCTGGCAGCTGCCCGCCGACCGGCCGGTGAGTCTGCGGCAACTGCTGAGCCACGTCGCCGGGCTGACCCCGACCGGCAGCACCGGACACCCGCGTGGCGGGCCCGTGCCGACCCTGTCGGACGTGCTGCGCGGCCGGGGCGTGCCCACCGGCCCGGTCCGGGCGCTCGACGCGCCCGACCCGGTCGCGGTGGAGCGCAACAGCCACTTCGTGGTGGTGCAGCAGCTCATGGAGGACGTCGCCGCGACGCCCTTCGCCGACCTGATGGCCGAGCTGGTCTTCGGACCGGCGGGGATGACCGGCAGCAGCTTCGACCAGAGCTTCCCGGAGACGTCCGGCCGGCCGGTGGCCGTCGGGCACGACGACCGGGGCGAGCCGCTCCCGGGCGGCTGGCAGGTGCGTACCGACCTCGCGGCCGCCGGCCTCTGGAGCACCGCGACCGACCTGGCCCAGCTCGTCAGGGAGATCCACATCGCGCACCGGGGCGGCCCGGCCCTGCTGAGTCGGGAACTGGCGGTGACGCAACTGACCACCGGACCGGGCGGCGTCTTCGGGCTCGGGTGCATGGTGGACCGCATCGAGGGGGCCGCCGGAGCACGCGTCGAGTTCACCCACCGGGGCCGCATCCCCGGCTACCAGGCGCTCACCGCCGGCCGGGTGCCCGACGGGTCCGGGCTGGTGCTGCTGACCAACGGCGACCAGGGCCACGAGGTCGTGTCGCGGCTGGCGTCCGACATCGCACTGACGGAGGAAATGTGATGACGACCGTACCGAGCATCTCCGCAACGGTCACCGACCCACCGACCCGGCAGGTGCGGCACCTGGTGTCGATCCGCGACCTGACCGACGACGACCTCTTCTCGATCGTGGCGCGGGGGGCGAGGTTCGCCGCCGGCGAATCCGCCAGCCCGCTGGCCGACCGGGTGGTCGGCACCTACTTCGTGAAGACGTCGACCCGGACGCGGACCGCGTTCACCGTGGCCGCGCTGCGGCTCGGCGCGAAGACCATCCAGTACGGGCCGAACGACCTCCAGGTCAACACCGGGGAGTCCAGCGAGGACACCGGCCGGGTGCTGTCGGGCATGCTCGACGTGCTGGTGGCGCGGACCGCCGCCGACCCGGGGGAGATGCGCGACTGGTCGCGACAGCGCCGGATGGCCGTGATCAACGCGATGAGCGCCGAGGAGCACCCGACGCAGGCGCTGGCCGACCTGACCACCCTGCTGCGGCGCTTCGGCCGGATCGAACACCTGCGGCTGCTCTACCTGGGCGAGGCGAACAACACCGCGACCGCACTGGCCCTGGCGCTGACCCGCTTCCCCGGCGTCGAGCTGGAGCTGCGCACCCCGGCGGGGTACGGGCTGCCGGCGGAGATCGCGGCGGTCGCGCGGGCGCAGGCGGAGCGCTGCGGAGCCCACCTCGTCGAACGGCACCACATGGACGACCTGCCGGGTGACCTGGACGCCATCTACACCACCCGCTGGCAGACCACCGGCACCAGCAAGCCCGACCCGGACTGGCGGATGCGTTTCGCCCCGTTCCAGGTGGACCGGGAGCTGTGGCGGCGCAGCCCGCACGCGGTCCTCATGCACGACCTGCCGGCGCACCGGGGGGAGGAGGTGACCGCCGAGGTCCTGGACGGGCCGGCCAGCATCGCCTTCCAGCAGGCGGAGAACAAGCTCTACAGCGCGATGGCCGTGCTCGACTGGTGCCGGGCCGCCCCCGCCGGGTTCGCGTCGTGAGCGCGGTCGGGCACCCGGCGGCCACGTCCCGGCAGCCGGGCCGCCTGACCGGCAATCGTGACTTCCTGCTGCTCTGGGTCGGCTCCGGGGTCTCCGCGCTGGGCTCCCGGGCCACCTCGATCAGCTACACCCTGCTGGTCTTCTGGTCGACCGGATCGGCCACGGCGGCCAGCCTGGTCACCTTCGCCGCGCTCCTGCCCAACCTGGTCACCCAGTTGCCGGCCGGCGCGCTGGTCGACCGCTGGGACCGGCGCCGCACGATGGTCCTCTGCAACGTGGGGCGGATCGTCGCGATCGGCAGCGTCGCGGTCGCGGTCGCCCGCGACTCGGTGTGGCTGCCGCACCTGATGGCGGTCGCGTTCGTGGAGGCCAGCCTGGGCATCTGCTACGCCCTGGCCGAGCGCGCCGCCGTGTTCAACGTCGTCCCGGCCGACCGGTACGGCGCCGCGACGGCGGCCAACGAGTCGCGGGCCAACGCGGCCAGCATCCTCGGCCAGCCGGCCGGCACCCTGTTGTACGCGCTGACCCGCTGGGCGCCGTTCGGCTTCGCCGTGCTGATGCACCTGGTCTCGCTGGTGACCCTGCTGTTCGTCCGGCGGGAGCTACAGGCGCCGAAGGCGCGGGCGGACGAGCCCGGCGGGCTGCTGGCCCGGATGCGGGAGGGCTTCGTCTTCGTCTGGGGCCAGCTCTACCTGCGCCGTGCCCTGGGTCTCTTCGCGGCGAGCAACATCCTGTTCCAGGTGCTGGGGCTGGGCCTCGTGGTGATCGTGAAGGCCCGGGGCGGCTCGCCATTCACGGTCGGCATGCTGCTGGGGGTGAACAGCGTGCTCGGCATGGCCGGCGCGATGACCAGCAACTTCTATCTGAGCCGCTGGGGGATCCGGCGGATCATCATGGGGGTCAACATCGCCTGGGCGGTGCTGATGCCGCTCATCGGGCTGGCCCCGCACCTGGTCGTCCTCGGCGCGATCTTCGCGCTGATCCACTATGGCGCCGGCATCAGCAACGTGGCCGGGATGCTGTACGTGCTCCAGTCCGCGCCCGACCACCTGCGCGGGCGGGCCGGCTCGATCGTCATGCTGCTCAGCTCGGGGGCCAACTCCCTGGGGGCGCTGTTCGCGGGCTTCCTGCTCGACTCGACGGACATCACCACGGCCATGCTGATCGTGGGCGGGGCGATGGGGGTGATCGCGGTGCTCGCGGTGCTCGGCTTCGGCGGTCGGGCCCGGGCCGAGGCGGAGCGGGCCGAGGCCGCCGAGCGGGAGCGGGCGGAGGCCGAGCGGGCCGGGCCGGAGCCGGCGGACGCCGGGTCACCCGGGTCTCGGCCAATGGTGGGGCGGGGCGGCGGTCGGGCGGGCCGCGCGGCCCGGGATCGCGGCGATATGGACGGAATATAGCGGAGCGGCAGAGCCTGGGAGGGATCGCACGGCTTGGGACGGTGAGGAGCCCCGGAATGAACGAGCACGCGAGCTGGAAACCGTTGGAGATCACCCCGGAGAGCGCCGGCTGCGCGCCGAGCGCCGAGGGTCTGGTCGGCCACCTGCGCGAGCTGGACCTGGCGGCGGTGCTCACCGCGGAGAAGGCGCTCGTCTTCCGTGGCTTCGGCGTTCGACCGGAGACCCTGGACCCGGTGATGGACCTGCTGCTGCCGAGGCGACTGGCGTACGTGCACGGCAACTCGCCGCGCACGAAGGTGGGCCGCAACGTCTACACGTCCACCGAGTACCCGGCCCGCTACACGATCTCGATGCACAACGAGCTGTCGTACGCCGCCCGGTGGCCGGCCCGGCTGCTCTTCTTCTGCCAGATCGCCGCCGAGACCGGTGGCGCCACCCCGGTCGTCGACGCCGCGCTGTGGCTCGACTCGCTCGACCCGCAGCTGCGCGCGGACTTCGCCGGCGGCCTGCGCTACCAGCAGAACCTGCACGACGGGTTGGGGCTGGGCAAGAGCTGGCGGGAGACGTTCGAGACCGACAGCCGCGACGAGGTCGAGGAGTTCCTCGCCGACGCCGGCGCCACCTGGGAGTGGACCGCCGACGGGCTGCGGGTGATCCAGCTCCGGCCGGCCACGCTGCGGCACCCGGTCACCAGGGCCGAGGTGTGGTTCAACCAGGCGGACCAGTGGCACCCGGCCGGCCTGGACGACGACATCGCCAGGGTGATGACCCAGGTGATGGGCCCGGACGAGCTGCCCCAGTCGGTGACGTTCGCCGACGGCTCCCCGATCCCCGACGAGTACGTCACCCAGATCCGCGACCGGGGCCTGGAGGCCGCGGTCGACGTGGACTGGCGGGTCGGCGACCTGCTGCTGATCGACAACGTGCTGACCGCGCACGGCCGGCGCCCGTACACGGGGGACCGCCGGGTGCTGGTGGCGATGTCGGACTGACCGGCGCGACCGAGGAGATGCCCCAGATGTCCCTGCCCCGCCAGGCCGGCGGTGACCCCTGGCTGCGGGTGTTCCGGGGCGGCGCGCACGCGGGGCTGCGGTTGGTGTGCCTGCCGCACGCCGGCGGCTCGGCCGGTTTCTTCCAGACCTGGGCGGGTTCGCTGCCGGACTCCGTCGACCTGCTCGCCGTCCGGTACCCGGGTCGGCAGGACCGGCTCGCCGAGCCGTGCGTCGACCGGATGGATCTGCTCGCCGACCGGGTCACCGAATCGCTCGCCCCGTACCTGGACCGCCCCCTCGCCCTGTTCGGCCACAGCATGGGCGCCTCGGTCGCCTACGAGGTGGCCGTCCGGCTGGAGGAGCGGCTCGGCGTCGTGCCGACCAACCTGTTCGTCTCGGGGCACGGGGCACCGCACGTCACCCGCATCGACCAGCACCCCGACCACCTCGACGACGAGGAGTTCCTCGCCCGGATCGCCGCGCTCGGCGAGGTGGATCCGGTGGTCTTCCGTTCGCGGAAGCTGCGGGAGCTGGTCGTGCCGGCGCTCCGGGCCGACCTGCGGCTGATCCACGGCTACCTGCCGTGTCCGCCGCGGACGGTGTCCGCGCCGATCACGGCGTACCTCGGCACGGGGGACCCGGCCTGCGACCGGGGGTCGGTCTCCGCCTGGGCGGAGCTGACCACCGGTGGCTTCCGGCTGCGGGCGTTCCCCGGCGACCACTTCTATCTCGTACCGGCACGGGCGGAGCTGCTCGCGGACCTGACCGCGCAGCTCGGCGGCCGGCCGGGCGCACCCCGTGCCGCGGCATCCGTGGCCGCGCACCTGACCTGACCGGCACCGCCGGATCCGCACCGTGGAGGGCACATCGTGACCGCACCGGACGTCGAGGCGACGCCGCAGCCGCTCGTGGACGTGGACCAGGAACGCCATGCGCGCTTCCGTACCTCCTTCGAGGCGGTGACGGACTTCGGGCGACGGGTGCTGGCGGCCCGGTTGGCGGCCACCGGCGTCCTGCCCGCCCCCGGTGCCACCGCCGGCCGGGAGGCGATCCTGGCCCGGCTCGCGGTGGCTCCCGGGTACCAGCGGCTCGGCGACGCCCTGCTCGACCTGCTGGAACGCTCCGACCTGCTGCGTCGGCACGGCGACGGGCTCGCCGTCACCGAACGGGTCGCCGAGGCGGCCGGGTTCGCCGAGGACGACGCGGTCGACGCGTCGGCGGCGGCGCTGCGCGGGGAGCACCCGGAGGCCGCCGGATACGTGCCGCTGCTGGCCGCCTGCCAGAAGCAACTGGTCGAGGTGGTACGCGGCGACCGGCCGGCGAACGAGGTGCTCTTCCCGGGCGGCTCGGCCGACCTGGTCTCCGCGATCTACCGGGACAACGTCCAGCTGGACTTCTACAACCGGCTCTGCGCCGCAAAGGTACGGGAGCACGTCCGGCAGTTCCTCCGGCGCTATCCCCGGTCCTTCGCCCACGTCATGGAGGTGGGGGCCGGAACCGGCGGCACCACCGGGCCGGTGCTGGACGCCCTGGCGGACCGGCCGGAGCGGCTGCGGTACTTCTACACCGACGTGGGTCCCGCGTTCCTGCGGCTGGGGCGGCAGCGCTTCGGCGTCGGCCGGCCCCACGTCGACTTCGCCCGCTACAACGTGGAGGGCGCACCCGAGGACCAGGGCTTCGAACCCGGTTCGATGGACGTCGTCCTGGCCAGCAACGTCCTGCACGCCACCCTGCGGATCTCCGCCGCGCTGCGGCACTGCCACGCGCTGCTCAAGCCGGGCGGCATCCTGGTGGTCAACGAGATGACCAGCCGCCTCGACTACAACACGCTGACCTTCGGCCTGGCCGAGGGATGGTGGCGGCACGCGGAGGACGAGCCGCGGGTGCCGGCGTCCCCGCTGCTGGATGTGGCGGGCTGGCGGGCCGCGCTGGGCCGGGCCGGTTTTGTCGACGTGCAGGCGCACGCCGTGCCCGGGCTCGACGCCGCCGAGCAGGTGCAGACGATGTTCGTGGCGACGGCCACGGGGGCGTCCGGGTCGTCCCGCTGACGTTCCGTTCCGTCCGCGTACGCCCCGACCGGGGCCGCGTCCGCCGGGCCGCGCCTCGCGGTCACCGTGCGGTCGGGGCCCCGGTACGGGTGCGCGCGACCCCTGCCGGCGCACGAACCGGTACGGGAACCCGGTAGGTCCTTGCCGGCACCCCTAAAAGTTCCGGCAAGATCTTTCGTCCGCGAATATCCGGTGATATCAATCTCGCACTCGATTCCTCTACCCCCGGAGTGCGACGTGCGGAGAACCCGTCTCGTTTCCCTCGCCCTGAGCCTGGCCACGGCTCTCGGCGTCAGCCTCACCCTGGCCGCGCCCGCCCAGGCCGCGCCCGCCGACCGCTACGTGGCGCTCGGCGACTCGTACGCCTCGGGAGTGGGCGCCGGCAGCTACACCAGCGAGAGCGGTTCCTGCCAGCGCAGCACCAACGCCTACCCGGCCCTGTACGCCGCCAACATCAAGCCCGCGTCGTACCGCTCGGTCGCCTGCTCCGGCGCCACCACCACCAGCCTGATCAACACGCAGCTGTCGGCGCTCAGCTCCACCACCACCCTGGTCAGCGTCACGGTCGGCGGCAACGACGTCGGCTTCGCCAGCATCATGTCCACCTGCGTGCTCCAGGGCACCACGCAGTGCGTGGCCGCCGTGCAGGCCGCTCAGGACAAGGCCCGCGCCCAGCTGCCCGGCCTGCTGCGCAACGTCTACAACGGCATCAAGACCCGGGCGCCCTCGGCCCGGGTGGTGGTCGTCGGGTACCCGGTCTTCTACCAGCTCGGCACCGTCTGCGTCGGCCTGAGCGCCACCTCGCGGGCGAAGATCAACGAGGGCATCAACCTGGTGGACGACATCACCCGCACCGCCGCCGTCGCCGCCGGCTTCAAGTTCGCCGACGTGCGGTCGCAGTTCGTCGGGCACCAGCTGTGCAGCTACGGCGAGAAGTGGCTGCACGCCCTCAACTACGCCAACCTCGGCGTCTCCTACCACCCGACCGCGGCCGGCCAGTCCGGCGGCTACTACCCGGTCTTCCGCTCCGTCGCGGGCTGACCGGCGGCCTCTGGCGTCCGGGCGGTCCCGGTCCCGCCCCCCTCGGGGCCGGGAGCGCCCAGGGCGGAAGGACGGGGCACGGTCGCCCGCGCGGCGGCCGTGCCCCGTCCGACCATCCGTCGTTCCGGTCGACGGAACGCCGGACGGCCGGAGCGACCCCGGGCCTGCCGGGGCCGCCCCGGTCAGCACCGGACGATCGTGGAGTTGTTCAGTCCGACGTTGCTGATGGTCAGGTTGTCCGCGCAGGGGTTCTCCACGATCCGGCTGTTCACCAGGATGAAGATGCGCAGCGTGATGTCCCGGTTGCCGGGGAACTCGGTGCGCTCGGCCAGCCGTACCTCGCCGCCGCCGCTGATCGTGCCGCCGCCGGCCGCGATGTCCACCCCCTGGCAGTTCTCGATCAGGATCGCGTTGTTGCCGGTGCCGATGGTCAGCCCGTCCACGCCGTACGTCCCGGCCGCGTGCGAACTGGCGCCGGAGACGTACGCGCTGTCGATCCGGACGTTGCCGCTCCACTGGCTGGTGTCCCCGCGGTTGTCGATCCGGATCCCGAGCCCGCTGCGGAACCGCATGTCGATCCGGCCGAGGACGACGTCCGTGACGTTGCGCAGGAAGATCCCGTAGAGCGGGGTACCGGTGACGGTGAGGTGCCCGACCTCGACGTGGCGGGTGCCGCGGGAGTAGATGGGCGCCTGGTCTCCGCTGCCCGAGCCGATGACGTCGATGGTGCCATCCCATCGATGTCAAGGCAATGGTAAGCGCTTCCCCTCGGCGCCGCGAAGGTCGTCGCCGCGGCCGGTCGTCGGCGGCCGGGAGGTGCCCGATACCTGACAGTCGCCCCGCCGCCGAAGTGGATCCGTTGATCTCGCGGCGGGAAGTCTGCCGTGGTGGCGCCCGTCGGGGCGGCTTGATCGCCTGCGGGAACGGCCCGATCTGGGATTCCACACAGGCGCCACCGGCGTCCCGGATTCTGGGAGACATCTTGGCAGCGGAATCGGCGGTCGTGGACTCTCTCTGCGGAGAGCGATGGACCCGTGGCTCGTGGTCACGATGCGTCATGCTCTCCGGTCGTCGACCTGGCACAGGGCGCGCGGCCGATCACCATCAGTAGTGGGGGGAGTGCTCGGTGGGACGCGCCATGCCAGTTTGCGGTTCGAGGTGAGCGCACCCGCGCGCTCTGCCGGGCCGGTCCGTCGGTCCACCCCGTCCCGCCCCGACGCCCGACCGGCCGCCGTCGACGCCCTGCACCGGATGGTCGAGGCCCAGGTCGACCGGACGCCGGACGCCGACGCCGTGTGGTGCGACGGGCAGGTCCTCAGCTACGGCGAACTGGACCAGGCGGCCAACCGGCTGGCCGCGCTCCTCGTCGACCGGGGGGTACGTCGGGGGGACCGCGTCGGCGTCTGCCTGCCCCGCGGCCCGCGGCTCGTGGTCGCGCTGCTGGGCGTACTCAAGGCCGGTACCTGCTACGTGCCGCTGGACCCGGCCTATCCGGCCGCCCGGGTGGCCTTCATGACCGAGGACTCCGGGGCCCGGCTGGTGCTGACGGTGACCGACCTCGCCGACCGGTTCGCCGACGCCGCCCTCCGCCTCGACGACCTCGACCTCGACGCCCGGCCGGCGGCCCGGCCCGGCCTGCCCGCCGACCCGTCCGACCTGGCGTACGTCATCTACACCTCCGGCTCGACCGGCCGGCCCAAGGGCGTGGCCGTCGAGCACCGCTCGGCCTCCGTGCTCATGCACTGGACGCGGGACACCTTCACCGACGTCGAGCTGGGCGGCGTGCTCGCCGCCACGTCCGTCTGCTTCGACCTGTCCGTCTTCGAGCTCTTCGGCCCGCTCTGCTGGGGCGGGCGGGTGGTGCTCGTCCGCGACGCGCTGGCGCTGGCCGCGCCGGACGCCGACCGGCTGCCCGTCGCCCTGGTCAACACCGTGCCGTCGGCGATGAGCGAGCTGCTCGCGGCCGGCGCGCTGCCGGAATGCGTCCGCACCGTCTGCCTAGCGGGGGAGCCGTTGACCGCGGCGCTCGCCGCCCGGGTGCTCGCCCGGCCGCACGTACGCCGGCTCTGCAACCTCTACGGGCCGTCCGAGGACACGACCTACTCGACGTGGGCGGAGGTGCCGGCCGACGGGGGAGACCCGCCGATCGGCCGTCCCCTGCCGGGCACCCGCGTCTACCTGCTCGACGCGGCCGGCCGGCCGGTGCCGCCCGGAGAGCCGGGAGAGCTGTACCTGGCCGGCGCCGGGCTGGCCCGGGGCTACCTCAACCGGCCGGAGGAGACCCGCGCGCGCTTCCTGCCCGATCCGTTCCGCCCGGGGGAGCGGATGTACCGCACCGGCGACCGGGTCCGGCTGCGCCCGGACGGGCAGCTGCACTTCCTCGGCCGGATGGACGACCAGGTGAAGCTGCGCGGACACCGCATCGAGCTGGGCGAGGTGGCCGCGCGGCTGGCGGCCCTGCCCGGCGTCCGGGAGGCGACCGCCGCGGTGCGGACCGGGCCGAGCGGCGACCCGCTGCTCGTCGGCTACCTCGTCGGCGAGCGCCGCGACGACGTGCGGGATCTGCTGCGGGAGACGGTCCCCGCCCCGCTCGTGCCGTCCGCCGTCGTCTGGCTGGACCGCCTGCCGACCACCCCCAACGGCAAGGTGGACCGGGCGGCGCTGCCCGCCCCGGAGGTCGCCGTCGCCACGGTCGACGGCGACGGCGCGCCGCTGGCCGGCACCGCCGCCACGGTCGCCGCCGTCTGGCGGGAGGTGCTCGGCCTGCCGGTGGACGGGCCGGACGCCGACTTCCTCGCCCTCGGCGGCGACTCCCTCCTGGCCGTGCGCTGCGCCACCCGGCTCGCCGCCGCGACGGGCCTGCCGGTCGCCCCGGCGGCGCTGTTCGCGCACGCGACGGTGCAGGCGCTCGCCGAGCACCTCGACGACCTGCGCCGGACCGCCGGCACCGCCGGCACGGACACCGCCGGGACCGCCGGCACGGACACCACCCGGACCGCCGGAACCGCGCCCGGTGGCGGGCCGCAGCGCCCGGCGGCGGGCGGTACGCGGCCCGCCGCGCCCGTGGACACGGCCCCGCTCTCGGCCGCGCAGACCCGGCTGTGGTTCCTGCACCAGCTCGACCCGGCCGACACCTCCTACCTGGTGTCGTTCGCGATCCGGCTGCCGGCGGGGACCGACCCGGAGGCGCTCGGCCGGGCGCTGCGCCGCGTGGTGGCCCGGCATCCGGCGCTGCGTACCGTCTTCCCGTCCACTCCGGACGGCCCGGTGCAGCGGTTCCGGGACGACCTCGACGTCCCGCTGGTCGTCGCCCCGCCCCGTGCCGGGGTGCCGCTGGACGAGCAGCTCGACCAGCTCGCCGCCGCCGACGCGCGTACCCCCATGGATCTCGCCGCCGGTCCGCTGCTGCGCGCCCGACTGGTCGCCGCCGACGACGGGCGGGCGGCACTGCTCCTGGTCGCCCACCACATCGTCTGCGACGACTGGTCGTTCAGCGTCATCGTGCGGGACCTGGGCCGCGCCTGCGAGGCCGAGTCGGCGGGCGCCGGGGCGGGCCCGCCGTGGCCGGCCGGCCCGGCGACCGGCCCGGCGGAACTGGCCGTGGCCCAGCGGGACTGGCTGGCCGCGCCGGCCGGCCGGGAGGCCGTGGCCGCCGTGGTCGACGCGCTGCGCGGCGCGCCGACGGTCCTGGACCTGCCCGCCGCCGCCCCGCCCCGCGCGGACCGGTCCCCGGCCGGGGCCGCCCTGCGGACCCGCATCGACGACGGCACCGCCGCCGTGGTCCGGGACCTCGCCCGCGCCGGCCGGGCCAGCCTGCACATGGTCGGGCTGGCTGCCTTCGCCGCGCTGGTCGCCGCGGAGACCGGCCGCACCGACGTGCTGATCGGTGTCGCCTTCGCCGGCCGGACCAGCGTCGCCGCCGAGCAGAGCGTCGGCTGCTTCGTCAACACCATGCCCCTGCGCCTGCGACCCGGCCCGGACCGGTCCTTCGCCGACCTGCTGGACGAGGCGCGCCGGGTGACCCTCTTCGCCGCCGCCCACCAGGACGTGCCGTTCGACGTCGTCGTCGAGCGGCTCCGCCCGGACCGGCGGCCGGGCCGCAACCCGCTGGTCCAGGTCGCGTTCGGCGTGCAGAACGCCCCGGCGGCCCGGTACGTCGACGCCTCCGGCGGCGAGTTCGTCGGGGTGGAGCTGACCCCCGACACGGCCCGGCTCGACCTGACCCTCTGGCTCGACGAGCGCCGGCACGGGCTGGAGGCGCTCTGGACCTACCGCACCGACCGCTTCGACGGCGGCCTGGTCGCCGCGTGGCACCGCCGCTTCACCGCATTCCTGCGCGGCGCGGCCGCCGATCCCCGGCGCAGCCTCGCCCGATGTGCCCACACCCTGGGGGGAACGAGAGATGAGTGAGCAGACCCCGGTCGCGCCGGTGATCCCGCGCCGCAGCCGCGAACGGTCCCTGGTCGACGTACGCCCCGACTGGTCCGGCGGGCCCCTGCCGGCCCTCGTCCAGGCCAACGTGCCCGACGTGGACCTGGCCGCCTGGCTGGCCGGCAACCGGTCCAGTGTGGACGGGCTGGCCCGCCGCGCCGGCGCCGTGCTGTTCCGCGGCTTCGCGGTCGACGGCGCGGCCGACTTCCGCACCGTCATGGCCGCCCTCTCCGACGACGTGCTCAGCTACGGCGAGCGCTCGTCGCCGCGCAGCGAGGTGACCGAGGGGGTGTACACCTCCACCGAGCACCCGGCCGACCAGCCGATCGTGCTGCACAACGAGCAGTCGTACACGGTGAACTGGCCGCTGCGGATCGTCTTCCACTGCGAGACCGAGCCCGCCGCCGGTGGGCGCACCCCGCTGGCCGACAGCCGCCGGGTGCTCGACCGGCTGCGGCCGGAGACGGTCGCCGGGTTCGAGCGCCGGGGCGTGCTCTACCGGCGCAACTACCTGCCGGGGATCAGCCTGCCGTGGCAGACGGCCTTCCAGACCGACAGCCGGGCCGACGTCGAGGCGTACTGCGCCCGCGCGCTGATCGACGTCGAGTGGGTCGGCGAGCAGCAGCTACGCACCCGGCAGGTCCGCCCCGCCGTGCGGGAGCACCCGGTGACCGGGGAGCGGACCTGGTTCAACCACGCCCTGTTCTTCCACGTCACCTCGCTACCCGAGGAGGTCAGCGCCGGCCTGCGCGCGTCGCTGGCCGAGGAGGACCTGCCCTACCAGACCGCGTACGGCGACGGCACGCCCATCGGCGAGGACGTGCTCGCCGAGCTGCGCGCCGCGTACGCGGCCGAGACCCGGTCCTTCGCCTGGCGGCGCGGCGACGTGCTGCTGGTGGAGAACATGCTGGCCGCGCACGCCCGGGAGCCGTTCACCCCGCCCCGACGCATCCTGACCGCGATGTCCGACCCGGTCGCCGCGCCCGAGCTGACCGCCGCCACCGTCGCCCCCGCCGGCGCGGCCGGGGTGCGGTCGTGACGGGGCCGGCGCCGCGCCGGCGCGGCACCGGCGCGGTCACCTCGCCGGTGTCCCGCCGGGTGCTGGTCGACGGCACGTTCGTGCTGCTGGTGGAGGCCGCCGTGCCGGACCTCGACCTGGCCGGATGGCTGGCGGGGCGCCGCGACGAGCTGCTGCGCGACCTCGACGCCCACGGGGCGGTCTTCTTCCGGGGCTTCGAGGTGGCCACGGCCGACGACTTCAGCCGGGCCGCCCGCGCGGTCAGCCCGGACCTGCTCGGCTACCTGGAACGCGCCGCGCCCCGGCACGAGGTCGCGGAGAAGGTCTTCACCTCCACCGAGTTCAACGCCGAGCAGTGGATCCCGCTGCACCACGAGATGTCGTACTCGCACAACTGGCCCACCCACCTCTACTTCTGGTGCGCCCAGCCGGCCACCGGCAGCGGCGGCGCGACCCCGCTGGCCAGCGAGCGGGTGGTGAGCCCGCGCATTCCCGCCGAGGTGCGGGAGCGGTTCCTGCGGCACGGGGTCAGCTACGTGCGCAACTACGGCCCACATCTGGACCTGCCGTGGCAGGAGGCGTTCCAGACGACCGACCGCGCCGAGGTGGAGAAGTACTGCGCCGACTCGGCCACCGAGTACACCTGGCTCGACGGCGACGGGTTGCGGACCCGGGCCCGCCGGCAGGCGGTGGCGACCCACCCGCGCACCGGCGAGACGGTCTGGTTCAACCACGCGCACCTGTTCCACGTCTCCAACATGCCCGCCGAGGTCTCGGCCGCCCTGCTGCGCGAGTACGGGCCCGAGGGGCTGCCCCGCAACGCCTACTACGGCGACGGCGAGCCGATCCCCGACGAGGTGGTGGCCGGCATCCGGGACCTGTATCGGGAACACGCGGTGTCGGTTCCCTGGCAGCGCGGCGACGTGCTGGTGGTGGACAACTTCCTGGCGACCCACGGTCGTGAACCCTTCAGCGGCGACCGGCAGATCCTGGTCGCCATGTCCGACCTCTACCTCAACCGGAGCGTGGTGTGAACGGCTACCGTCTGTCCCCGATCCAGCGGCTGGCCTGGTCCGGGGCGCAGGACCTGGTCCGCGCCCGGGTGCTGCTCGACCGCCCGCTGGACCGGGCCCGGTTGCAGACCGCCGTGGACGCGGTGGTCGCCCGGCACGAGGCGCTGCGGCTGACGCTGGTGCACCACCCCGGGCTGCGGGTGCCGTTGCAGGACGTCGACGACGGCCGCATGGTCGTCGTCGGCGCCCAGGGCGAGCTGTCGGTGACCCTCACCGACGACGCCCTGGAGCTGGCCGCCACGCCGCTGATCGCCGACCCGGCGAGCCTGCGGCTCGTCCTCGCCGACCTGGCCCGCGCCTACGCCGACGGCCGGCTGGCCGACGACCCCGACGCCCTGCAGTTCCTCGACGTCACCGAGTGGCAGCTGTCGCAGCGGCAGGAGGCCGACCCGTTCGGCGCCCCCGCCGCGCCGGCCGCGCGGCTGGTCACCCCGCACGGCGACGACCCGGCCGAGGTCGGCACCGCGACCGTGCCCGCCGCGGCGCTGACCGCCGCCGCGCGGGAGGCCGGCGTCGGCGTCGCGAACCTGCTCTTCGCCGCCTGGGCGCTCGCGCTGTCCCGCCGGGCCGAGCCGCCCGCCGGAGTCGACGACGCGGACCTGGTGCTGGCCCGGTGGAGCGACGGGCGCCAGGCCACCGGCACGGCCGGCGTCGTCGGCCCGCTGGGCGGCTACGCGCCGGTCCGGCTGGGCCTGCCCCTGCCGGCCGCGCCCAAGGCGCTGCTCGACGAGGTACGCGCGGCCGAGTCCACCGCCGAGGAGGCGTTCCACCTTCTCGACCCGGTCGGCGAACACTCCGACGCGGTCGCCGGTTTCGCCGTCGTACCGGCCGGGGACCCGGCGGGCCTGGATGGCCTGGGCGCCACGGCCGTCGAGGTCTCCGCGCCACCCGCGCCGGCCGGCCCGCAGCTGACCGCCGTGACCGGCCACGACGAGGTGACCCTGCGGGTCGTCGGGGGCCGCTGGTTGCTGGAGGGCCTGCTGGCGATCCTGGGCACGCTGCCCCGGGCACTGGCCGACGGCACGCCGCTGCTGCTGACCGGCGAGGGGGAGGCCCGCTGGCTCGCCGACGCGGCCGGCGAGCCGTCCCGCGCCGCGGTGCGCACCATCGTCGAGCTGCTCGACGACGGGCTGGCCGGCGCCGACCAGGACAGCCCGGCGGTGGTCGCCGCCGACGGCACGTACACCGTCGGCGAGCTGCGGGACGTCGCGGCCCGGGTCGCCGCCGGGCTGGTCGAGCGGGGGCTGCACCGCGCACGGGTGGGCGTGCTCGCCACCCGGTCCCGGGACACCGTCGCCGCGTTCCTCGGCGTGCTGCGGGCCGGCGCGGTGTACGTACCGCTGGATCCGGCGGCCCCGGCGCAGCGGCTCGCCGCGCAGGTCCGCGCGGTGGACGCCGGGCTCGTCGTCGGCGCGGGCGGCCCGGCGGGGCTCGCCGGCGCCACCGTCGCCGAGCTGGCCGCCGGCACCGCGACGGCGGCCGTGCCCCCGGTGGCGCCGACCGATCCCGCCTACGTCATCTTCACCTCCGGCTCCACGGGCACGCCACGACCGGTCCAGGTCCCGCACGGCGCCGCAGCCCACCTGGCGTACGCGCTCGAGGAGACCGTGTACGCGGGCAGCCGGGCCGGGTTGCGGGTGGCGGTGAACGCCCCGCTCACCTTCGACGCCTCGGTCAAGCAGCTCGTGCAGCTGGCCCACGGCCGCAGCCTGTACCTGGTGCCGGAGGACGCCCGGCGCGACGGCGCCGCGCTGGCCGCCGCCCTCGCCGACAACCGGGTCGACGTGCTCGACCTGACCCCCTCCCAGCTGCGCATCCTGCTCGCCGGGGCCGGCGACACCCGGCTGCCGGAGCTGCTGCTGGTGGGTGGCGAGGCGATCCCGCCGGATCTCTGGGACACCCTCGGCGCCCTGCCCGGCGTCCGGGCGGTCAACCTGTACGGGCCCACCGAGTGCACCGTGGACAGCACCGCCGCCGAGATCCGCCCCGCGACGGCGCCGACCATCGGCCGTCCGCTGCCGGGCGTCGGCGTGTGGGTCCTCGACGGGCGGCTGCGGCCGGTGCCGCCCGGCGTGGCCGGCGAGCTCTGCGTCAGCGGGCCGCAGCTGGCCGACGGCTACCTCGGCGACCCGGAGACGACGGGCCGCCGGTTCGTCCGGGCCGCCCTGCCCAACGGTCGGACAGAGCGGGTCTACCGCACCGGCGACCGGGTGCGCTTCGACGCCGAGGGGCACCTGCGCTACCTGGCCCGGCTGGACGACCAGGTGAAGATCCACGGCTTCCGGGTGGAGCCGGGCGAGGTGGCCGCGACGCTGCGGGCCCACCCGGAGGTCGCCGACGCGGCGGTCGTGGCCCGCGACGACGACGGGCACGGCGACCGCCTCGTCGGCTACGTCCGCCCGGCCGCGCCGGCCGTCGACGTCGACCTGGACCGGGTCGCCGGGATCAACCCGCACGAGACCCGTTACCTGTACGACGAGATCTTCACGCAGCGGGTCTACCTGCGCGACGGCATCGTGCTGCGCCGGGGCGCGACGGTCTTCGACGTCGGCGCCAACATCGGCATGTTCTCGCTGTTCGTCCACGCGGTCTGCCCGGACGCGACCATCCACGCCTTCGAGCCGGTGCCGTCGGTGGTGGCGGCCCTGCGGCGCAACGTCGAGGAGTTCGGCGTGCCGGCCACCGTGCACCCGGTGGGCCTGTCCACCGCGCCGGGGCAGGTCTCCTTCACCTACTACCCGGGCTACTCGATGATGTCCGGCCAGGCCGCGTACGCCGACCCGGCGGCGGAGGTCGCCGTGATCAAGCGGTTCCTCGCCAACGAACGGGACCGGGGCGAGTCCGACCGGGACACCCTGCTGGAGCGGGTCGACGAACTGTTGGCGGAGCGCTTCGACGGCGCCGAGGTCACCGTCGACGTGCGCCCGCTGTCGGAGGTCATCGACGAGGTCGCGCCGGAGCGCATCGACCTGCTGAAGATTGACGTCCAGCGGGCCGAGGCCGACGTGCTCGCCGGCCTCGAGGAGCGGCACTGGCCGCTCGTCGCGCAGGTCGCCATGGAGGTGCACGACGCCGTCGGCACCGACACCGAGGGGCGCCTGGACGAGCTGATCGCCCTCTTCGAGGAGCGCGGGTTCGACGTCGTCACCCGCCAGGACGACCTGCTCACCGGCACCGACCGGCACACCCTGCACGCCGTGCGCCCCGAGTACGCCGCCGACCCGCGGCCCGCGGTGGCGGTCCCGGACGGCCCCGCCGCCGGCCCGCTGGAGGCCCGGTTGACCGACTGGCTCGCCCGGCGGCTGCCCGCCCACCTGGTCCCCGCGGCCGTGGTGCTCCTCGACGACCTGCCGCTGACCCGCAACGGCAAGCTCGACCGGGCCGCGCTGCCCGCGCCGGAGCTCGACCGGGCCCGGCGGGAGCCGGCCGTGGCGCCGGCCAACCGGGCCGAGGAGATCCTCGTCGAGGCGTGGCGCGAGGTCCTGGGCACGCAGTCGGTCGGGGTCACCGACAGCTTCTTCGCCCTCGGCGGCGACTCGATCCGCAGCATTCAGATGCAGGTCGCGGCCAACCGGCGCGGCCTGTCGTTCCGGCTCGGCGACATCTTCGTCCACCAGTCGATCCGGGAACTGGTCGCGCACGGCGAGATCACCCTCACCGGGACCGACGCCGACGCCGACGCCACCGACGCGGCCGGGGTGACGGAGCCGTTCGCCCTGGTCGCCGCCGCCGACCGGGACCGCCTGCCCGCCGGGCTGGCCGACGCCTACCCGATGACCGCGCTGCAACAGGGCATGGTCTACCACTGCGAGCTGACCGGCGACCCGGCGATGTACCACAACGTCACCGCGCACCGCGTCGACGCGCCGCTGGACGCGGAGGCGCTGCGCGCCGCGCTCGCCGACCTGGTCGCGCGGCACCCGGTGCTGCGTACGGGCTTCTCCCTCGGCGCCTACACCGAGCCGCTGCAACTGGTGCACGCCGAGGTGCCGGTCGAGGTGCCGGTGACGGAGCTGGCGGACGCCGAGGAGGCCACCCGCCGGGCCCGCGTCGACGAGCTGGTCTCCGCCGAGCGGGTGCGGCCCTTCGACTGGGACCGGCCGCCGCTGCTGCGGCTGCACGCCGTCCGCGACGACGCCGACACCTTCACCCTGATCGTGGCGGAGTGCCACGCGATTCTCGACGGCTGGAGCCTGCACCTCTTCCTCGGCGAGCTGCTGGCGGCGTACGACCGGCGCCGCGCCGGGCTGCCCGTGCCGCACCGGCCGACGTTGCCCTTCCGCGCCTACGTGGCGGCCGAACGTGAGGCCGCGGCGGACCCGGGATCGCGCCGGTTCTGGCTGGAGGGTGCGGGCGGCGTGCCGCCGCTGCTGCTCGGCGGGGCCGAGCCACGGATCACCACCACCCGGCGGGTGCCGCTTCGGGCGCCCACCACCGACGCCGTCACCGAGGCCGCCCGTGCCGCCGGTGTGCCGGCCAAGTCCTGGCTGCTCGCGGTCCACCTGCGGGTGGTCGGGGAGGCCGCCGGGCGGGACGAGGTGGTCACCGGGCTGGTCGTCGGCGCCCGCCCCGAGGCCGAGGGGAGCGACGCCACGCTCGGGCTGTTCCTCAACACCCTGCCGGTGAGCGCCGTGCTGGGCACCCGGTCGCTGGCCGAGCTGGCCGTCGACGCCTGGCAGGCGGAACGGTCGCTGATGGGCCACCACCGGTTCCCGCTCGCCGAGATCGTCCGGGCGGGCGGGGCGGGGCCCCGGTTCGACCACTTCTTCAACTGGACCCACTTCCACGGCGGCGCCGACGAGGGCGAGGGCAGCCGGATCGTCGACAGCCGGGGCATCACGGTCGACGTGGCGTTCAGCCTCGCCGTCGACGTGGAGGTGGACCCGGCGACCGGCCAGCTCGCCCTGACCCTCCAGTACGACGCCCGGCACGTCGACGAGGCGCGGGCCGACCGGCTGGCCGAGGCGTACCGCCGGCTGCTGGCGACCGACCCGACGGCGCCGCTGCCCGCCGTCGGACGGTCGGGTCCCGTCGTGCCCGCCCCGCGCGACGGGGACGCCCGGGACCGCTGGGCGGCCCGCGTGGCGTCGGTCTGGCAGGAGGTCGTCGGCGTGGCGCCGCGCGGCGAGCGGGCGGAGTTCCTGGCCGCGGGCGGCGACTCGCTGCGCGCGCTGCGCCTGGTCACCGCGCTGCGGCAGCGCCACGGCAGCACCATCACCCTGCCGGAGTTCGTCGCGCTGGGCAGCTACGGCGCCGTGGTGGAGCGGGTGAGCCGCGATGGCTGAGAACCCGTGGCTGGTGGTCCGGGCGCCGGTCGCCCGGCCCGCCCTGCGCCTGTTCTGCCTGCCCTACGCGGGCGGCAACGCCGGGGCCTTCGAGACCTGGCGGGCCGGGCTGCCGCGCGCGGTCGAGGTGAACGCGGTGCAGTACCCGGGCCGCCGCGAGCGGGCCGCCGATCCCGCGCCCCGGCGGATGACGCCGCTGGTGCAGGCCCTCGAGGCGGCCCTGGCGCCGCACCTCGACCGGCCCTACGCGGTCTACGGCGACTGCCTCGGCGCGTACGTCGCGTTCGAGCTGGTCCGCCGGCTGGAGCGGCGCGGGCACCGCCCGGCCGAGCTGTTGGTGGTCTCCTCGGCCGTCGCCCCGCACCGGGCGGAGGTCGAACCGGACCACTCCGGCGCCGACGACGCCACGTTCCTCGCCGAACTGGTCGCGTTGGGCACGATGCCGGCGGCCGTCGCCGCGCATCCGGAGCTGGCCGCCGCCGCGCTGCCGGCGGCCCGCGCCGACTTCGAACTCGGCCGCACCTACCGCTACCGCGACGCCGGCCCGGTCGGCGTCCCGGTCACCGCGATCCGCGGCGACGCCGACCCGCACGTCGGCGACGTCGGGGTGGCGGCGTGGGCCGACCTCACCACCGCCGGCTGCGCCACCGTCACCGTCCCGGGCGGGCACGACCTGCTCGCCCGGGCCGACCCCGGACTGCTCGGCGCCGTCCGGTCCGCCCTCCTCGGCAAGGAGCCGTCTTGACCGTCACGTCACTGCTCTGCTTCCCGTACGCCGGCGCGGGCGCCTCGGTGTACCAACCGTGGCAGCGTGTCGCACCGCCCGACCTGGAGATCCTTCCGGTGCAGTTGCCGGGCCGGGAGAAGCGCTTCGTCGAGGAGCCGTACCGCCGGATGGAGCAGGCCGTCGACGGGCTCCTCGACGAGGTGCTCGAACTGGTGGCCGGCCGCGACCGGGTGGCGCTGTTCGGCCACAGCATGGGCGCGGTGCTCGCGTACGAGATGGCCGGCCGGCTGGCCCAGGCCGCGGGGGTGCGGCTGGCGCACCTGTTCGTCAGCGGCTCGCCGGACCCGTGGTCGGGCCGCGACCACACGGCCGCCGACCTGCCCGACGACGAGTTCGTGGCGCGCGTCGAGGAGTTCGCCGGCTACACGCACCCGGCGCTGGCCGACCCCGACATGCGGGAGCTGCTGCTGCCGACCCTGCGCGCCGACGTGGAGCTGCACGAGGGCTACCGGCCGGGCGGCGACAAGCGGCTCGACGTGCCGGTGACCGCGCTGCGCGGCGCCGACGACACCCTGGTGGCCGCCTCCGCGCTGGCCGGCTGGGACCGGGTCACCAGCGCCGGGTTCGCCTCCCTCACCGTCGAGGGTGGACACATGTACCTCGCCGACGACCCGGCCGAGCTGCTGGCGCTGGTGCGGCGGAGGCTGGCCGGTGCCTGAGTCGACGCCGGGCCGGCTGGCCGGCCGGACCGCGATCATCACGGGTGCCGCGCGGGGGCTGGGCCGGGCCTGCGCGACCGCCTTCGCGGCGCAGGGCGCCGACCTGGTCCTGGTGGACGTGGCCCACGACCTGCCCGACGTGCCGTACCCGCTCGGCTCGGCCAGCCAGCTCGCGCACACCGCCAAGCTCTGCGCGGAGCACGGTGTGGCCGCGTACCCGGTCGAGGCCGACGTCCGGGACCTGGACGCGGTCCGGGCCGCCGTCGCGCTCTGCCTGGACCGGTTCGGCCGGATCGACGTCCTGGTGAACAACGCCGGGATCGCGGCGCCCTCCGGCAAGCCGGTGCACGAGATCAGCGAGGCCGAGTGGCAGCTCATGCTCGACGTGGACCTCTCCGGCCCGTGGCGGATGGTCAGCGCGGTCGGCGCGGTGATGTGCCGGCAGCGGGCCGGGAGCATCGTCAACGTGGCGTCGACCGCCGGCCTGGTCGGCTACCGGCACTTCGCCGGGTACGTCGCCGCCAAGCACGGCCTGGTCGGCCTGACCCGGGCCGCGGCGCTGGACTACGCGCCGCTGAAGGTGCGGGTCAACGCCCTGTGCCCCGGCTCGGTGCGCGACGACCCGTACGTCGAGGGTCGGATGCTGGCCGAGATCGCCCGGTCGCTGGAGGTGCCGGTCGCCGAGCACGAGGAGACGTTCGTCCAGGCCCAGCCGATGAACGCGCTGATCGAGCCCGACTCGGTGGCCCAGGCCGCCCTCTGGTTGGCCTCCGACGAGTCGTCGCAGGTCACCGGCTCGGTCATCACCGTCGACGGAGGATTCACCACCCGATGAGCAGCCGTCCACAGCCCACCAGACCGCAGCCCGACCCGGGCCGCTCCTGCCACGCGGCGGCGGTGGCCGTCGCCGGCGACCCCGACGAGGTCGCCGCCCGGTTCGCCGCCGCGCTGGCGCGTCGGGGCCTCGACGCCGCCCGGCTCTGGGTGGACCGGGTGCCCGCGTCGGTGGCCGCCGTGCGCCGCGCCGCCGAACTGGCGCGACCGCTGCCCGCCGACGGGCCGCCGGTGCGGGCGGTGCTGCTGCGCCACGACGACGGCGCCGACCTGGTGCTCGTCGCCCGGCGCGGCCCGCTCACCGGCCGCGCGCTGGGCGAACTGGCCGTCGAGGCGGCCGGGACCGCGCCGCCGCCCGGAGCGGCGCCGGCCACCGAAGGTGTCGCGCCGGAGCCGGCCGGGCAGTCGGAGCCGCCGGGGACCGCCGCCGGGGACGCGGCGGGGACCGGGGCCGCGGACGACGGGGAGCACGAGGGGGACACCGCCTGGCGGGGCGGGAACCCCCGCGCCGACCGGACCGCGTCGTACGCCTTCGCCGTGCCCGTCGGAACCGACCGGCCGGCGCTGACCGGCGCGGTCGGCGCGGTGCTGGCCCGCTTCGGCGGCGTGCGCCGGGTGCGGGTGGGCACGCTCCTCGACGAGGGGCCGGCGGTCGTCACGGTGGCGGTGGACGACACCCTGCGCGCCCTCACGGCCCGGCCCGCCGACCCGGCCCCGTGGCCCGTCCCCGGGCGGTCGCCCGACGCCGCGCCGCCGCAGGCCGTGGTCGGCGTGCTGGCCGGCGACAGCCCCGCCGACACCTACCTGCCCAGCCTGGCGCCGCCGTGGCCGCTCACCCTGACGCTGCGCGCGACGGCCGTCACCTGCGACTTCCGCACCGGCGTGTGGTCCGGCGAGGTGGTGGCGGCAGTGGCCCGGTACGTCGGCCACGTCCTCGGCCAACTCCTGGCCGACGGCGACCGGACGCTGGGCGACTGCGACCTGTTCGACGAGGCCGAGCGGGACCGGGTGGCGGCGCTCGGCGGCGCGGCCGTCGACCTGCCCGAGCCGACCGGCGGCATCCACGAGCGGGTGGCCGGTTGGGCGCGGGCCACCCCGGACGCCCCGGCGGTGTCCTACGGGGACGACCGGCTCACGTACGCCCAGCTCGACGCGCGGGCCGGGCGGATCGCGGCGGCGCTGCGGGCGCGGGGCTGCGGGCCGGGCACCCGGGTCGGCGTCTGTCTGGAACGGTCGGTGGACCTGGTGGCGGCGCTGCTCGGGGTGCTCAAGGCCGGCGCCGCCTACGTCCCGATCGACCCCACCTACCCGGCCGAGCGCATCCGCTACACCGTCGAGGACTCCCGCGTGACCCTGCTCGTCGGCGCCGACGGCGTGAAGGTCGACGAGCTGCTCGCCGACGACACCGACGACGCGGCGGGCGCCGGGGCGGCGGCGGTCGGCCCGGACGACCCCGCGTACGTCATCTACACCTCGGGCTCCACCGGCCGGCCGAAGGGGGTCCAGGTCCCGCACCGCAACGTGTCGGCCCTGATCGCGGCGACCCGGGACGACTTCGGGCTCGGCCCGGCGGACACCTGGACGATGTTCCACTCCAGCGCGTTCGACTTCTCCGTCTGGGAGATCTGGGGCTGCCTGCTCACCGGCGGGCATTTGGTCGTCGTCCCGCATCTGGTGGTCCGCGACCCGGCCGAGTTCCACGCCCTGCTGCGTGCGGAACGGGTGACCGTGCTCAACCAGACCCCGTCGGCGTTCGCGCAGCTCGTCGACGCCGACCGGCGGGCCGCGCACCGGCTGGGGCTGCGCCTGGTGGTGTTCGGCGGCGAGCCGCTGGACGCCGGCATGCTGACCGGCTGGTTCGACCGGTACCCGGAGCGCGCCTGCCGGATGGTCAACATGTTCGGGATCACCGAGACCACCGTGCACGTCACCGCGCAGACCGTCGACCGGGGCCTGGCCCTGGCCGGCACCCGCTCCGTGGGCCGCCCGCTGCCCGGCTGGTACGTCCACGTGCTCGACCCGGCGGGGCGGCTGCTGCCGCCCGGCGCCGCCGGCGAGATCCACGTCGGCGGTGCCGGGGTGGCCGACGGCTACCTGCACCGCGACGAGCTGACCGCCCAGCGCTTCCTGCCCGACCCGTGGCGGGGCGGGCGGATGTACCGCAGCGGCGACCGGGGCCGGCTGCTGCCGGACGGGCGGCTGGAGCACCTGGGCCGGCTCGACAACCAGGTCAAGATCCGTGGCTACCGCATCGAGCTGGACGAGATCCGCCAGGTGCTGCTCGACGACCCGGACGTGCTGGCCGTGGCGGTCGCCGTGGACACCGGCGCGGACGCCGCCGACGCCCGGCTGCACGCGTACGTGGTGCTCGCCGACGGGGCCGACCCGCCCGCCGAGCTGCGCCGCCGGGTGGCCCGGATCCTGCCCGAGTACATGGTGCCGGCCACGGTGACGCCGCTGTCCGCGCTGCCGCTCACCGCGAACGGCAAGCTCGACGCCGCCCGGCTGCCCGCGCCGGCCGCCCGGCCCCTGCCCGCTGCCCGGGAGCCCGCCGACACCGGGGCGGGAGCCGGCCGCGCCGAGCGGATCCGGGTGGTCTGGGAGCGGGTGCTCGGCGCCGAGGTGGGGCCGGAGGACAACTTCTTCGACCTCGGCGGCAACTCCCTGCTCGCGTTGCGGCTGCTGCGTGAACTGCGCGCGCAGGGCCTCGGCGAGTTCACCCCCCGCCACCTGTACGTGCACCCCACGGTGCGCGCCCTGGTCGGCGCGACCGGGACGGAGCGGTGATGGCCGACGTCGACACGCTGACCCGCCTCTGGCCCCAGGTGCGGGAGGTGGCCGTCAAGGGCGGCTGCGCGTACGTGGTGGCCGACGACTACCTCGACCCGCTGCACCTGCGCGGTCTGCTCGCCCGGGAACTGTCCGACGCCGACCTGCCCCGGCACATCGTGCAGGTCGACTCCCTCGACCCCGCCGACCTCGTCGAGCCGGACGACCGGTTCGGGGCGTACCTGCCGCCGCGCGACGACACCGAGCGCGTCCTGGTGCGGATCGCGGAACGCCTGCTCGGCGTGCCGAAGCTGGGCGTGCTCGACGACTTCTACGCCGCCGGCGGCGACTCGCTGGCCGCGACCGGACTGGCCGTGGAGGCGCAGCGGGCCCTCGGGGTGGGCGTCTCCCTCGCCGCGGTGCTGCGCCACCCGACGGTGGCCGGCCTCGCCGAGGAGATCGGCCGGGCGCGGGCGGCCGTGCCGCTGCCCCGCGCCGAGGCGGCGGAGGCCTACCCGCTCTCCCCGCAGCAGTGCCGCGTCTTCCTCGCCCAGTCCCGCGACCCCGCCTCGGTGACCTACAACCTGCCGCTGCTGGTGCCGCTGCCGGGGGACGTCGACCGCGCCCGCCTGGCGGACGCGTTCCGCGCCGTCATCGCCCGGCACGACATCCTCCGGACCGCCTTCGGCACCGAGGCGGGCCGGCCGGTGCAGCGGGTGCTGCCGGCCGTCCCGTTCGACCTGCCGGAGACCCACGGCACCGGGACGCTGCCGGTGGAGCCGTTCGACCTGGCCGCCCCGCCGCTGCTGCGGGCCGGCCTGCGGCGTACCGACGCCGGGCCGGTGCTGGCGCTGGACATGCACCACATCGTCACCGACGGCCTCTCCCTGGCGTTGCTGCTGCGCGAGGTCGACACCGTCCACCGGGGCGGCGAATTACCGCCGGTGCCCGCCCAGTACGCCGACTACGCGGTGTGGGCCACGACCGGGGAGCCGCCCGGGGGCGACTACTGGCGGCGGCGCTTCGCCGAGCCGCCGACGCCCCTGCGGCTGCCCACCGACGCGGCGCGGCTGGCCGGCCGGCCGGCGACGGCGCGGGCCGGCACGGTCGAGTTCGACGTCGGGGCGGAGCGGACCGCCGCGCTGCGGGCGCTGGCCCGGCGCGAGGGGGTGACCCTGTTCCAGGTGCTGCTCGCCGGCTACGCGACCTTCCTCGCCGCGGCGACCGGCGGGACCGACGTCACGGTGGGTACCCCGGTCGCCGGTCGCGGCGCCCCGGGCCTGGAGGCGACCATGGGGATGCTGGTCAACACGGTCTGCCTGCGGCACCGGGTGCGGCCGGAGGCCACCTTCCGGGAGTTGCTGACCGAGGTGGCGCACGACACGCTCGACGCCTTCGCGCACCAGGACTACCCGTTCGACACGCTGGTCGCCGAGGTGCTGCCGGTCCGCGACCAGGACCGGCATCCGCTCTTCGACACGCTGTTCGCGATGCAGCACGCCGAGGTGGCCGCCGCCGACTTCCTGGGGCGGCGGGTCGAGCTGGCCGTCGCGCCCACCGGCCAGGCCATGTTCGACCTGGACATGCAGGTCTACGAGCGCGCCGACTCGCTGCGCGTGCACTGGGCGTACGACGCCGGGCTGTTCCTGCCCGCGACGGTGCGGTCCTTCGCCGACCTCTGGCTGGAGATCGTCGACGCCGTCCTGGCCGATCCCGGGGTGCCGGTCGGCGAGCTGACCGGGGCCCGCCCGGTCGCCGCCGGGGCACCCTCCACCATCGACATCGAGTTGTGAGCCGGAGAGATCATGCAGTCGCTGATGACGCGGGGCCAGCTCAAGATCGCCGCGGCGCGCCGCCCGGAGCACGCCCGCCACTGGCGTGCCGTGCTCGGCTCCGGCGCCGAACCGGTCGGCTTCCCCGCCGACCGCGCACCGGCGCCCGGCGCCCCGCCCGAGCCGGCGGCCGTCACCGTCCCGCTCGACGAGGCGGCGGTGGACCGGCTCGCCCGGGCCGGCCGGGGCGGCGAGGACGCCCGCCAGGTCCTGGTGACGGCCGCGGTCGCCGCCCTGCTGCGCCGCTACACCGGCGCCGACGACATGCTGGTCGGCCGCCCGGGCGAGCCGGGGCAGCTGGCCGGGATGCTGCCGTTGCGGGTGTGCTGCGCGCCGGAGACCAGCTACCGCGACCTGGTCGGGCAACTGCGCGCGGCGGTGCCCGAGGCGGCCCGCCACGCCGACTACCCGGTCGAGCTGCTCGCCGAGGAACTGGCGGCGGCCGGTGGTGCGGGCCCGCACCCGCTCGTCGACGTGGCGGTGGGGGGCGGCGCCCCGGACGGCGCCGGGGTCGGGGTGTTCTTCGCCCTCGGTGCCGCCGAGGTGACGGTCCACCACGACGCCCGCCGCTACAACGGCGCCACGGCCGAGCGGATCGGCGCCCACCTGGCGCTGCTGCTCGGCCGGGCGCTGGCGGAGCCGGACGCGCCGGTGGCGGACCTGAGCCTGCTGACCGACGGTGACCGGGACGTGCTCCGGGAGGTCAACGACACCGGCGTCGGCCAGGAGCCGGCCGGCCGGCCGGACGAGTGGGTCGCCCGGTGGGCCGCCGCCCGGCCGGACGCCGTCGCCGTCCGCACCGCCGCCGGCAGCTGGACGTACGCGCAACTGGAGGCCCGGGTGGCCGCGTACGCCGAGCGGCTGCGCGGCGCCGGGGTGGGCGCGGAGTCGATCGTCGCCGTGCTCGCCGAGCGCTCCCGCGAGCAGCTGGTGGCGATCCTGGCCACCCTGCGCGCCGGCGGCGCCTACCTGCCGGTCGACCCCGGTTACCCGGCGGCGCGCGTGGCCTACCTGCTCGACGACAGCGGGGCCGCCGTGGTGCTCGCCGCCGACCCGGCGCGGGTCCCGGACGGCGTGCCGGTGCTCCCGCTGCCGATTGCCGACCCGGCGCCCGCCGCCGCGTCGCCCGGCCCCGACGCACCGCGCGACGGGCGGGACCTCGCGTACGTCATCTACACCTCCGGCTCGACGGGCGCCCCGAAGGGCGCGATGGTCGAGCACCGCTCGCTGGCCAACCGGCTGGCCTGGATGCAGCGGCTGTACCCGATCGGCCCCGCCGACGTGATCCTGCACAAGACCCCCACCACCTTCGACGTGTCGGTGTGGGAGCTGTTCTGGTGGGCCCGCGAGGGCGCCTCCGTCTGCCTGCTCCCCGCCGGCGCGGAGCGCGACCCGGAGGCCATCATCGCGGCGGTCGAGGCGCACGGCGTCACCACCGTGCACTTCGTGCCGTCGATGCTGGGCGCGTTCCTCGACTACCTCGGCACCGTCGACACCGCCCGGCTGGCGAGCCTGCGGCAGGTCTTCGCCAGCGGCGAGGCGCTGGGCCCCCGGCAGGTGGACCGGCTCGCGGAGCTGCTGCCCGGCGCGACGCTGGTCAACCTCTACGGGCCCACCGAGGCCACCGTCGACGTCTCCCACCACCGCTGCCGGCCCGGTCGGGAGCGGGTGCCGATCGGCCGGCCGGTGGACAACACCCGCCTGTACGTGCTCGACGAGCGGCTGCGCCCCCAGCCGGTGGGGGTGCCGGGGGAGTTGTGCATCGCGGGGGTGCAGCTCGCCCGGGGCTACCTGAACCGGCCGGAGCTGACCCGGGACCGCTTCGTCGCCGCGCCGGAGGTGGGCGAGGAGCGGGTGTACCGCACGGGCGACCTGGCCCGGCTGCTGCCCGACGGCACGCTCGACTACCTCGGCCGCCTCGACCACCAGGTGAAGGTGCGCGGCTACCGCGTCGAGCTGGGCGAGGTGGAGGAGGCGCTGCGCGGGCACCCGGGCGTCAAGGACGCCGTCGTGGTGGCCCGGGACGGCAACCTGGTCGGCTACGTGGTCGCCGACGAGCCGGTGGGCGAGGCGACGCTCACCGCCCACCTGGGTGCCCTGCTGCCGAGCTACCTGGTCCCCGCCCGGGTGGTCGAGCTGGCGGAGTTTCCGCTGTCGGGCAGCGGCAAGCTGGACCGGCGGGCGCTGCCCGAGCCGGCCGCGCCGCAGCGGTCGTACGTCGCGCCGCGCACCGGGCCCGAGCGGATCCTCGCCGACATCTGGGCCGAGGTGCTGGGGCTCGACCGGGTCGGCGTGACGGACAACTTCTTCGCCGTCGGCGGCAACTCGATCCACTTCGTCACCGTGCTGGCCCGGGCGCACGCGGCCGGCGTGGACCTCACGTTCCAGCAGCTGTTCCGCCACCCGACGATCGCGGCGCTGCTCGCGGCCGGCCCGCCCGGTGGGGAGCGGGCGGTGACGCATCCGCCGTTCGCCCTGCTCGACGAGGCCGACCGGGCCCTGCTGCCCGCCGGGGTGGTCGACGCGTACCCGCTCGGACAGCTCCAGGCGGGGCTGATCTACGAGAACGAGCTGTCCCGGGGCGCCGCCCAGTACCACGACATCATCAGCTTCCTGATCAACGCGCCGTTCGACGGGGCGACGTTCGCCGAGGCGGTGCGGATCCTCGTCGCGCGCCACCCGATCTTCCGGACCAGCTACCACCTGACCGGCTTCGGCGAGTACCTGCAACTCGTGCACGCCGACGCGCCGAGCCCGCTGTGGGTGGTGGACCTGCGCGACCGCGACCCGGCCGAGCAGGAGCGCTGGCACGCCGACTGGCACGCGCGCGAGCAGTCGTACCGGTTCCGGTGGCAGGAGCCGGGCCTGGTCCGCATCCACGTGCACGTCCTCGGCGACGAGCTCTACCGGTACAGCGTCAGCCAGCACAACTCGGCGTTGGACGGCTGGAGCATCACCCTGCTGCACACTCAGCTCTTCGACACCTACTACCGGCTGCTGGCCGGGGACCGGCCGGACGAGGGGCCGGCCGAGAACCACTTCCGCGACTACATCGGCCTGGAACGACGGGCGCTGGAGTCGGCGGCGGACCGCGACTTCTGGCGCGGCGTCCTCGCCGCGGGCGGGGTGACCGAGCTGCCCCGGTGGCAGCCGCCGGCCGTCCCGGCCGAGCGGCCGGTGGTCTTCCACGAGGTGGAGATCGACGACGCGCTCTCCGAGCGGCTGCTGCGCGCGGCCGACCGGTTGGCGGTGCCGCTGAAGACCGTGCTGCTCGCCGCGCACGTCAAGGTGGTCGGCGCGCTCGCCGGGGACACCGAGGTGGTCACCGGGTACGAGCAGAGCGGGCGGCCCGAGGCGGAGGGCGCCACCGGGGCGCTCGGGCTGTTCCTCAACACCGTGCCGATGCGGGTGGACCTCGGCGACGGCTCCTGGGCCGACCTGGTCCGGGCGGTGTACCGCGCGGAGGCGGACCTGCTGCCCCACCGGCGCTACCCGATGGCGCAGATGAAGGCGGACGCCGGCACCACCGACCTGCTGTTCGAGACCGTCTTCAACTACACCCACTTCTACCTGCTCAAGCAGCTGCGCGAGTTGCCCGGCTTCGACCTGCTCGACGTCCAGGTGAGCACGGAGACGGAGTTCGCGCTGCGCGCCGAGTTCATGCGGGACTTCTTCACCGACCGGGTTCGGCTGAGCCTGCACTACCATTCGGCGGCCTTCACGCCGGAGCAGGCGGCGGGGATCGGGGAGGTGTACCGGCGGGTGCTGGCGGAGCTGGCGACCGACCCGGAGCGCGTCCACGACGGGCTGCGGCCCGGCCTGCCCGAGCCCCGGATCACGCCGGTCCGGCGCCGCTTCGACCGGGCCGCCCCGGCGACGCGCCGGCCCGGGGCGCCGGCCGGGCGGACCGCGCCGGGCACGCCCGTCGCCCGCCGGATCGCCGAGGCGTGGGCGCGGGCGCTCGACGTGCCGGTGGCCGGGATCGCCGAGGAGGACAACTTCTTCGACCTGGGCGGCAACTCGCTCGCGGCGATGCGGGTGATCGCCGCGCTGCGGCCCCTGGTCACCCTGCGGCAGCTGATGACCACCTCCACGCTCGGCCCGCTGGCCCGGGCCGTCGAGGCGGACGCCCCGCCGGAGGACCGGCTGCTGCAACCGCTGTCCGCGCCGGACGCCGGGCACGACCGGGTCCTGGTCTGCTTCCCGTACGCGGCGGGCAGCCCGCTCGCCTTCCGGCCGCTGGCCGAGGCGTTGGCCCCGCACCGGATCGCGGTGCACGCCGTGGCGCTGCCGGGGCACGACGTCAGCCGGCCCGAGCCGCTGCTGGACCTGCCGGAGCTGACCCGCCGGGTGGCCGCCGAGATCGGGGCGCTGGGCGGCCGGCCGGTGCTGGTCTGGGGGCACTGCGTCGGCGCGGCGGCGGCGATCGAGGTCACCCGGCTGCTCGCCGCCGCCGGCCGGCCACCCGAGCGGCTGTTCCTCGGCGGCAAGCTGCTGCGCGGGCCGGAGGAGATCGACGCCAGCATCGCGGAGGTCACCGAGATGGCGGCGGCGGACGTGGTGGGCTGGCTGGTGGACCAGACCGGCTTCACCGAGCTGGACGGCCTGGACGCCGGGCACGTCGACGCCCTGGTCGCCGCCTTCCGGCACGACGCCGTCGGCTCGCACCGCTACCTGCGGGACGGGGCGGGGGAGCCGCTGTCGGTGCCGGTCACCGTGGTCGTGGCCGCCGACGACCCGTTGACGGCCGGGCCCGGCGCGGCGCACGAGGCGTGGCGGCGGATCGCCGCCGACGTGGAGTTGAGGGAGATCGACGGGGGCGGGCACTACTTCTGCCGCACCCGGGCGGCCGACGTGGCCGCTATCGTCGGCGCGACGGGACGGGGCGCGCCGCCGGCGGCCTCCGCCGTTCCGTCCGCCCGCCGTCCTGGGGAGGATCATGTCTGACCGTACGCCGACCGCGCGGGGCGAGTTCGTCGCCGGAGCCCGCTCGATGGTGCCGTTCCTGCTCTCCGCCTTTCCGCTGGGCGTGATCGGCGGCACCCTCGGCCTGGCCGCCGGGCTGTCCTACCTGGAGACGTTCGGCCTGGCCATGGTGGTCAACTCCGGGACGGCCCAGTTCATCGGCTTCAAGCTGATCTCGGAGGGCGCGGCCTGGCCGGTCATCGTCCTGACGACGCTGATCCTCAGCCTGCGGATGCTGATCTACTCCACGCTGCTCGCGCCGCACGTGCGGGAGCTGCCGCAGCGGTGGCGGCTGCTGCTGGGCTTCGGCCTGATCGACGCGGTGTTCTTCGTGGCCTTCGACCGGATCAAGGGCGACGAGCCGGCCCGGCGCAAGAGCATGTTCTACTTCGGCGCCTCCGCCGTCATGTACGTCAACTGGGCGATCGCCACCGTGGTCGGCATGATCGCGGGGCACCTGCTGCCGGAGCGGCTGCGCTCCGGCCTGGACTTCCCGATGACCGCGGTCTTCCTGGTGGTGCTCGCCTCGGCGCTGGTCGGCTGGAAGGTCTGGACGACGGCGGTCTCCGCCGGCGCGCTGGCCCTGCTCCTGCTCGGGCTGCCCTACAACCTCGGCCTGATCGTGGCGGCGTTCGGCGGCGCGTTCATCGGCATGGCCTGCGAGGTGGTGGAACGGCGGTGGTTCCCGCCGAAGCCGACGGAGGAACCGGCGGAGTCGGGTGTGCCGGGGGAGACAGCGGCGGAGCCGGGCGAGCCGGGGCGGCAACCGCGAACGCCGGAGCCGCGAACCGCCGGGGCGGCGGCCGGGGAACGCCGGGCCGTCGAGACGGCCCGTGACACGGACGGAAGGTGACCGGAATGTCCATGCTGCTGCTCATCCTCGGGATGGGACTCGCCACCTTCGCGCCCCGGTACCTGCCGCTGCTGGTCTTCCGGGACCGCGTGCTTCCCGACGACGTCAAGGTCTTCCTCGGCTACCTCCCGCCGGCGCTGCTGGCGGCCATCGCCGTCCCGTCGGTGATCGCCCCGGTGGACAACCGGATCGAGATCACCGTCGTCACCGTGCCGTACCTGGTGGCGGGCCTGGTCACGCTGGTGACCGGCCTCTTCGTCGAGCGTTTCATGATCGTCTGGACGGTGGGCCTGGTGGTCTTCTTCGGCCTGCGCTGGTGGCTGGGGGCCGCGTGACGGCCGCGCAGCCCGCCGGTCGCGCCCCGCTGCGGGTCGCGGCCGCCCAGGTCACCGCCGTCCCCGGCGACCTGGCCGGCAACGCGCGGACCGCGGCGGAGAGCATCGCCGAGGCGGCGGCCCGTGGGGCCCACCTCGTCGTCTTCCCCGAGCTGTCGCTCTGCGGCTACGACGTCGGCCTGCTGCGCGACGACATCGCGCGGTGCGCCGTCGAGCCGGGCGGTGACCCGCTCGACGTCGTCGCCGAGGCCTGCCGCACCCACCGGGTGGCGGCGGTCGTCGGCGGCTGCCGGCGACGCGCCGACGGCTGGGCGATCGGCGCCCTGGTGGTCGGCGCGGACGGCCGGCCCGCCGCCGGGTACGACAAGCGCCACCTCGACGGCCACGAGCGGGAGCTGTTCGTCCCGGGCCGCGCCGACTCCCTGGTCGAGGTGCGCGGCTGGCGGCTCGGCCTGGGGATCTGCTACGACGCGAGCTTCCCCGAACACGCTCGCGCGCTGGCCCTCGCCGGCGCCGACGCCTACCTGTGCCCGAGCGCGTTCACCACGGGCGACTCCGACCACCGGCGCGGCGTGTACTTCCCGGCCCGCGCCCTGGAGAACACCTGCTACGTGCTGTTCGCCAACTTCGCGGGATCGCACGGCGGCTGGGAGTTCGCCGGTCGCAGCGCCGTGTACGCTCCCGACGGTCGGGTCCTCGCCGACGCCGGCACGGGCCCCGGGCTCGCCGTCGCCGACCTGGACGACGCGGCCCTGCGTCGGCACCGCGACGCGCTGCGGATGCTCACCGACCGGGCCGCGCCCGCGCCGTCCCCGGCGGTCGTGCCCGTCCCGGCCGGGTGACCGCCCGTCCGCCGGAAGCGTCCACACCGGACGAGCGTCGCCGGGCCACGGCCGCCCGGGCGACGCCCGCACCTGTCCGACCCGCCGTCCCGGCGGGCGGCCCACCCACGTGAGGAGAACCTGTGACCGGCACCGGCACGATCGCTGTCCACGGCGACGACGGGTTGAGCCCGGGCGGGGCGGTGTCGCCGCCGATCGTGCAGAGCGCCACCTTCAGCGCCGAGTCCGACGAGCAGTTCGCCGCCGTCGCCACCGAGACCCGGGGCCACGCCTTCTACACGCGCTACGGCAACCCGAACCACGCGCAGGTCGCCGCCGTGGTCGCCCAGCTGGAGGGCGCCGAGGCGGGCCTGGTCACCGCCTCCGGGATGGGCGCGATCAGCACGATCGCCCTGGCCCTGCTCTCCGCCGGGGACCACGTCATCGTGCAGCGCAGCACGTACGGCGGCACGACGTCCCTGGTCACCGGCCTGCTGGCCCGCTTCGGGGTGGCCTTCACCCAGGTGGACCAGACCGACACCGGGGCCTTCGTCCGGGCGCTGCGCCCGCAGACCCGGCTGGTCCTGGTGGAGACCCCGAGCAATCCCCTGCTCGAACTGACCGACCTGGCCGCCGTCGTCGAGCTGGCGCACGCCAACGGCGCGCTGGTCGCGGTCGACAACACCTTCGCCACCCCGGTCAACCAGCGGCCGGCGGAGTTCGGCGCCGACCTGGTGTGGCACAGCGGGACGAAGTACCTCGGCGGGCACTCCGACGTCTCGGCCGGGGTGATCGTCGGCGCCGCCGACCTGGTCGACCGGGTGTGGCAGACCGCCATCGTCACCGGCAGCACCCTCGGCCCCATCGACGCCTGGCTGCTGCTGCGGGGCATCCGCACCCTGTCGCTGCGGGTGGACCGGCACAACGCCAACGCGCTGGCCCTGGCCCGGGCGGTCGAGGGCCACCCGGCCGTGCGGCAGGTGCGCTATCCGGGGCTGCCGACGCATCCCCAGCACGAGCTGGCCGGCCGGCAGATGACCGGCTTCGGCGGGGTGCTCAGCGTCGAGCTGCGCGACGCGCGGGCGGCGGCCGGGCTGCTCGACGGCCTCCGGCTGGCCAAGCGGGCGGCCAGCCTGGGCAGCGTCAGCACCCTCGTGGTGCACCCGCGCTCGATGTGGGCCGGGATCGTGGACGCCGATCAGTTGGCTGCCACGGGCATCGGCGAGGGTCTCGTCCGGGTCTCCACCGGTATCGAGGACACCGAGGACCTCGTCGCGGACTTCCTGGCGGCCCTCGACGCGGCGGACCGGGCGGAGTAGCGCCCCGGCCGGCCGCGCGGTCAGCGGTCCGGGCTCCCGGCCGGCGCCATCACGCGCAGCGCGTTGGCGTCCAGGCCGATCCGGATCGGCGTACGGCCACACAGCTCGCCGTCGACCTCGACGCGCGCCGGCCGGTCGGTCTCCAGCCACAGCTCCCCGACGGCGAGGAACGGCTCGTCGCCGACGGAGCGCCGGTGCCCGGTCGCCGCGTTGCGGGCGGTGTCGCGCACCAGCCCCCGCCGGTTCGCGCCGCCGACCGGGTACGCGACCAGCAGCCGGTCGTCGGCGTCGGCGTCGGCGGCGATCGGGCGCCCGGCGTGGAAGCCGCCGTTGGCCACGTACACCTGGTGGGTGAGGAACTCGTGCCGGGCGTCCCCGGCGCGGACGGTGACCCGCAGCGGGCGGTGCCGGGCCAGCAGGGCCAGGGCGGTGAGCGGGTACGCCAGCCGGCCGGTGGCCCGCTTCAGGCGCGGCGGCGTGCGCAGCATGATGTCGGCGGAGAGGCCGACGCCGACGTGGTTGGTGAACCGCATGTCGCCGGCGAGGCCCAGGTCGACGTCGATCACCGTGCCGCCGGCCAGCACGTCGACGGCCCGGTCGAGTTCCAGCGGCACGCCGACGGTCCGGGCGAAGTTGTTGGTGGTGCCCAGCGGCAGCAGGCCGAGCGCCATGTCGCGGTGGGCGAGCGCCCGCGCGGCGGCGCTGAGGGTGCCGTCCCCGCCGCCGGCCACCAGCAGGTCCGGCCCCAGGTCGACGGCCGCGGCGAGGGCGCGTTCGAGCTGGCCGGGCTGCTCGACGGGGTGGTCGCCGAGCAGGTGGAAGCCGGCCGCCGCCAGCCGTGCCCGGGCCTGTTCGTGCAGTTGGCGGCCCCGGCGGGAGTGGGCGTTGACGACGAGGACGGCCCGCCGGTCCCGCCGGATGGCCGCGCCCAGTTCCTGCTTCGTCCGCATGGGGCCCGACCCTATCGGCATCCGGGACGCCGACACGAGGACGACCGGGATCGCAGACATAGAAGGTTTTCGACGCAATGGTTAGGGTGTCGGGAAGGAAGGTTCCCACCCCGGAGGTGTTGATGCGAACACAGGTGATCCGCGCGGTCGGCGTCCTGACGGCGGGAGGGGCCCTGGTGGCGCTCGGCGCCACCGGCGCGCAGGCCGGCCCGGTCGTGCCGCGGCACGCCGTGGTCGTCTGCCAGAGCGCCAGCTTCTACGCCAACTACGACTCCGCGAGCGGCCCGCACGGGTTCAAGCGCACGCTGGCGTACGGCAACAAGATCGGCCACACGCCCGGCGCACATCCCGTCTACAACGGCTGGGCCGCCACCTTCGACTTCGGGCCCAACGACTGGGGCTACGTGCGCAGCGAGTGCATCGGGGGGTACGACTCGTGGTGAGCAAGGCAGTGCCGCGCCGGCTCGGCGCGTTGCTGGCGACCGTCTGCGCCGTGCTGGCGCTCACGCCGTCGGCCGGGCACGCCGCGAACGGGACGATCGGGCAACGGGAGACGGTGTGCGCCGAGGACCTCTTCGTCCGCACCGCCCCGGTCGGCGCGTGGATGGGCACCCTCTACCGGGGCCAGACGTTCCTCGTCGAGGGTCCGCGCAGCGGCGGTTACGTCTACGGCTTCGCCTACGGGAACGTCAACCGGCGTGGGTGGGTGCAGGACGGCTGGTTCTGCTGACCTCGCCCTGCGCGTGACGCACGGAGCCCCGGGCGGTGCCCGGGGCTCCGTGGAGCCCGGCGAATCGTCCCGGCTCACCGGGACGGCGTCAGCCGCCCGGTACGCCGCCGGTGGGCGCGGATCAGGTCGGCGTAGCGCAGGCCGCTCGCCTTGACCGTCCGGCGCTGGGTGGGGTAGTCGACGTGCACCAGCCCGAAGCGCTTGTCGTATCCGTACGCCCACTCGAAGTTGTCGAGCAGCGACCAGACGAAGTAGCCGGCCAGCGGCACGCCCCGGTCGACCGCCGCCGCGCACGCCGCCAGGTGCCGCTCCAGGTGGTCGGTGCGCTCCCGGTCCTCGACGGTGCCGTCGGCACCGACCTCGTCCCGCCACGCCGACCCGCTCTCGGTGACGATCACCCGCGCCGGGGCGTACTCCTCGGTCACCGCGACCAGCAGCTGTTCCAGCCCGGCCGGGTACGCCTCCCAGCCCATCGCCGTGCAGACCGCGCCCGGCACCGGCAGCTGCCGGGCGTACGGCGGCGGTCCCGCCGGGTCGTCGGCCACCACCTGGCGGAAGTAGTAGTTCAGGCCGAGGTAGTCGGTGGGCGTGGCGATGACGGCCAGGTCGTCGCCGCGGACCGGCGGCTCGACGCCGTACGTGGCGAGCATGTCGGTCGGATAGCCGCGTCCGTGCAGCGGGTCGAGCCACCACCGGTTGACGTGGCCGTCCATCCGCCGGGCGGCGGCCACGTCTTCGGGCCGGTCGCTCGCCGGCTCGCAGGGGCTGGGGTTGAGCACGATCCCGACGGAGGCGGGCCGCGCGGCGGCGGCCCGGATCGCCCGGGTGGCCAGCCCGTGCCCGAGCAGGACGTGGTGCGAGGCGCGCACCGCCCTGGCCAGGTCCCGCTCGCCGGGTGCCATCCGGCCCTCCAGGTGCCCGATCCAGGACACGCAGAGCGGCTCGTTGACGGTGGTCCAGTCGGCGACCCGGTCGCCGAGGCGGGCGGCCACGACGGCGGCGTAGTCGGCGAACGCCTCGGCGGTGCCGCGCTCCGGCCAGCCGCCCCGGTCCTGCAACGCCTGCGGCAGGTCCCAGTGGTAGAGCGTCACGAACGGTCGGATCCCCGCCGTCAGCAGGGCGTCGACCAGCCGGTCGTAGAAGTCCAGGCCCTTGGGGTTGACCCGGCCGACGCCGTCGGGCCGCACCCGGGGCCAGGCCACCGAGAACCGGTACGCGTCCACCCCGAGCTGCCGCATGAGCGCCACGTCCTGCGGCCACCGGTGGTAGTGGTCGCAGGCCACCGAGCCGGTGTCGCCGTTGTCGACGGCGCCCGGCACGTCGCAGAAGGTGTCCCAGATGGACGGCGTGCGGCCGTCGGCGCGGACGGCCCCCTCGATCTGGTACGCGGCGGTGGCGACCCCCCAGAGGAAGTCGGGCGGCAGCGTGGACAGGTCCGGCACGGGTGGGCTCTCCTTCGGATGTGCGGCCGACATGGCCTCGTGTGCGGCCGTCATGGCCTCACCTGACCGCGCCGGCGGTGAGGCCGGCGACGAAGTAGCGCTGCAACGCCAGGAAGCCGGCCACCACCGGGACGCTGACCACCAGCGACGCGGCCATCACCTGGTTCCAGTAGACGTTGAACTGGGTGGAGTAGCCCTGGAGGCCGACGGCGAGGGTGCGGCTGCCCCCGTCGGTCATCACCGAGGCGAAGAGCACCTCGCCCCAGGCGGTCATGAAGGCGTAGACGGCGACCGCGACGACGCCCGGCACCGCCGTCGGCAGGATGACCCGGAACAACGTCCGGAGCGGGCCGGCGCCGTCGACCTGCGCCGCCTCGTCGAGGCCGCGGGGGATCGAGTCGAAGTAGCCGACCAGCATCCAGATCGAGAACGGCAGGGAGAACGTCAGGTAGGTGATGATCAGCCCGGTGCGGCTGGCGTACAGCTGGATGCCGGTGGCGGTGCCGAGGTTGACGTAGATCAGGAACAGCGGCAGCAGGAAGAGGATCCCGGGGAACATCTGGGTGGAGAGCACGGTCACCGAGAACAGCCCCCGGCCCCGGAAGCGGTACCGGCTGACGGCGTACGCCGCGAAGATCGCCACGGTGACGGAGAAGACCGCCGCCACGGTCGAGACGACCAGGCTGTTGACCAGGTAGCGGCCCAGCGGCACGGTCGACCACATGTCGACGAAGGCCTGCGCGGTCGGGCGCCGGGGCCACCAGGTGAAGCTGCCCTGCACGTCCTGCAACGGCTTGAGCGCCGAGCTGAGCATGACGTAGAGCGGGACGAGCACGAAGAGCGCGAGCAGGGTCAGCACGATCCGGCGGGCCCAGCGCTCGGCGGGGGTCTCACGCATCGTTCCTCCGGCGGTTGGTGACCAGCAGGTACCCGGCGGTGACCAGCAGCAGGAACAGCAGCAGCGCCACGGACATCGCCGAGCCCGCGCCGAAGTCCCAGGTCTTGAAGGAGCTGCGGTAGATGTGCAGGGAGATCAGGTTCGCCTGCTCCGGCGCCGAGCCGCCGAAGAGCACGTACGGGGTGTTGAAGTCGTTGAAGGTCCAGAGGAACAGCACCAGCACCAGCACCAGGTTGACCGGGCGCAGCATGGGCAGCGTCACCGAGCGCAGCCGCCGCCAGAACCCGGCCCCGTCCATGGCGGCGGCCTCGTACAGCTCGCCGGGGATGTTCTGCAGGCCGGCCATCAGGCAGAGGAAGGCGAACGGCCAGGACCGCCAGACCGAGACGGTCAGCAGCGCGACGAAGCTGTTCTCCCCGATCAGCCAGAACGGCCGGTCGTCGAGGAGGTGGAGCTGGTCGACCAGCACGTGGTTGACCAGGCCGGTGTCCCGCTGGAAGAGGAAGCTCCAGGTGATCACGGCGGTGTAGACGGGCAGCGCGTACGGGGTGAGGAAGAGCGCGCGCAGCACGCCACGGCCGCGGAAGGGGCGTTGCAGCAGCACGGCGGCGGTGGCGCCGAGCACCCAGGAGAGCCCGACCGAGGCCACCGTGTAGCCGACGGTCACCCCGAACGAGTGCAGCAGCCCGGCCCCGACCGCCGAGTCGACGTCGAGCACCACGCGGTAGTTCTCCCAGCCCACGAAGGGCGCGGTGGACCAGTCGCGGATGTGGAACTGGGTCAGCTCGCGCAGGCTCATCCACGCCCCGACGAGCATCGGGACCACGTGGATCGCCAGCTCCAGCACGACGGCCGGGGCGAGCAGCAGGTACGGCAGCAGCGACCGGCGGCGGCCGGGTGACCGCCGCTCCGTCGAGGTCGCCGCGCGGCGGGCGGGCCGCTGCGGTGCGGCGACGTCCCGGGAGGGCGTGGTGGTGGACATCGTGGTCCTCTCGCTGGGTGGCCGTGGGAGGGTCGGCGTCCCTCCCACGGCCACCGGTCCGGCGGGTCAGCGCATCTGCTGCTGGGCCCGGGTCAGCTTCTGCCGGACGCTCTCCTCGGTGATCGGTCTGCCGCCGGCGGCGTCGGCGAAGAGTTCCTTGATGGCGGTGCCGACGAGGGTCTCGAAGGTGCTCTCGTCGGGCACCTGCGGCAGCGGCGCCGCCGTGGTGGCGAGGGTCTGCTGGAGCACCTTCTGCTCCGGGGCGGCGAACGCCGGGTCGTTCGCCACGGTGGAGACGGCGGGCAGCGAGCCGTACGTCTTGTTCAGCGCCACCTGCTCGGCGTCGCTGGTCATGAACTTGACGAACTCCAGCGCGGCGTCGGTGTTCTTCGTGTGCTTGAACACCGCGAGGTTGATCCCCGCGACCATGCTGTTGACCTTCTTGCCGCCCGCCGGCGGGGTGGCCGGGAACGGCACCGGGGCGATCCCGTACGCGTCGGGGGCCATGTTCTGCGACTTGAGGTTGGACCCGGCGGCCTGCCAGAGCAGCATGGCGGCCTTGCCGTTGGCGAAGTCGGAGACCGACTGGTTCTGCGCGTACTCGGCGTTGCTCGGGTTGACGATCTTGTCGACGGCCATCAGGTCGACGTACCGCTTGACGGCGGCGACGTTCTGCGGGGTGTCGAAGGTCGGCTTGCCGGCGGAGTCGAACCACTCGCCGCCGTACTGCTGGCTGAAGGTGAAGGCGTGGTGGGCGTTCTCCGACGGGTTGGCCCCCTCGACGGCGAGGCCCCACCGGCCGCCGCCGGTCAGCTTGCGGCCGACCTCGGCCACCTGCTCCCAGGTGGTGGGCGGGCTGGTGACGCCGGCGTCGGCGAACGCCTTCTTGTTGTAGTAGAGGGCGTAGGCGAGGCTGTAGAGCGGCACCGCGGCCGGCGGCTTGCCGGGCGCGCCGGCGGCGGCCAGGGCCGCGGGCACGAACCGGTCCTTCCCGCCGACCTTGGCGAGGGTGGCGTCGTCGAACTCGACCAGCGCGCCGGTGGCCTGCAACGACGCCGACCAGGTGTTGCCGATGTTGACCACGTCCGGGCCCTGGCCGGAGGTGGCGGCGGTGAGCAGCCGGTTGAGCAGGTCCGACCAGGGCACCACCTCGACGTTGACCTTGATGCCGGTCTGCTGCTCGAACTTGTCCAGTTCCGGCTGGAGGGTCTGCTTGTCGGCCTCCAGGCTGGCGCCCTGGTTGCTGGCCCAGTAGGTGAGGGTCTTCCCGGCCGCGCCGGAGGAGTCGCCGGAGTCGCCGCAGCCGGTCAGCGTGGTGGCGGCCAGCACGGCCGCCGTGAGTATCGCGAGGTGTCGTCTCGACACGTTCGGCCCTTCCGTTGCACGTGGTGGGGGTCGCCGGCGTCGCGTCGGGGAACGGGGGTGACGGGCGGCGGCGGGCGGTGGGCGGGGCGCGCCGGCGGGGCCGCGCTCCAGAAGTTCCATCACGACTTAATGAATGTGGTCATTAAAGTGGTTGGTCGAGGGGCCGTCAAGCACGGGGTCGTACAGTCGCTCCGGACGGCCGAGGGGATCGAGGTGGCAGGTGGAGCTGGCGCGCGCGACGAACCGGGGCGTCCGGCTGCGAAACCGGTCCGCCCTGCTGTCGAAGGTCTTCCTGGACGGCCCGCTCACCCGGCAGGACCTGGTCCGTAGCACGGGGCTGAGCCAGCCGGCGGTCAGCAACGTGGTCGCCGACCTGATCGACGAGGGGCTGATCGCCGAGGCGGGCGCCGCCGAGTCCGACGGCGGCCGGCCCAGCATGATGCTGCGGGTCGCGCCGCGGTTCGCGTTCGTCGTCGGGGTGGACGTCGGGGAGACCCGGGTCCGGGTGGAGCTGTTCGACTTCGCGATGACCCAGCTGGCCAGCGTCGCGTACCCGCTCGATCCGCGGCGGACGGAGCCGGCGGAGGTGGCCGGGCACGTGCTGGCCGGCATCGACGCGGTCACCGCCCGGGCCGGGGTGGCCGTCGACGAGGTGCTCGGCGCCGGCATCGGCGTCTCCGGGGTGGTCGAGCAGGGCCGGGAGGCCGTGGTGCACGCCCAGTCGCTCGGCTGGGACCGGGTGCCGTTGGAGCGGCTGATCGCGGCGGGCACCGACCTGCCGCTGCACATCGACAACGGGGCGAAGACGCTCGGCCAGGCGGAGATGTGGTTCGGCGCGGGCCGGGGGGCCCGGCACGCCGTCTTCGCGCTGGTCGGGTCGGGGATCGGCACCGCCGTGGTGACCAACGGGGTGACCTACCGGGGCGCCTCCAGCAGCGCGGGGGAGTGGGGGCACACCACCCTGGTCTACGGCGGGCGGCCCTGCCGCTGCGGAGCCCGCGGGTGCCTGGAGGCGTACGTCGGCGCGGAGGCCGTCATCGACCGCTACCGGGAGGCCCGCGGCGGGCACCCGGTCCCGGGCGGGGACGAGGAGTCCCAGCTGGCGGCCCTGATCGACGCGGCCGGCACCTCGCCCGCCGCCCGGCAGGTGCTGGACGAGACGGCGGAGTACCTCGGCGCCGGGGTGGCCAACCTGATCAACCTGTTCAACCCGGAGCGGGTCGTGCTCGGGGGTTGGGCCGGCATGGCGCTGGGCGGCCTGCTGCCGGCCGTCCGGGAGGCCGCCGGCCGCCAGGCGCTGCGGCAGCCGTACGAGCAGGCCTCGATCGAGCTGGGCCTGCTGGGCGTCGACGCGGTGGCGCTCGGCGCGGCGACGCTCCCGATCGCCCGGCTGCTCACGGCGGGCGGGGTGCGGTCGGCGAATCGGCGGGTTACCGAACAAATCGAACTTCACGGATAAATAACAGCGTTATTTATCGATGTCTTGACGGCTGCGCAACGGCGCCGCAACACTCGGACGAGAGCGCTCTCTCTCATCCCGGCGTCGGCCGGCGTACGCCACCCGCATCGCTGCGGTCCCCTTCGTCATCCCGTCACGCCCGAGGTCAGCGACCCTCTATCGACAGGCGAAGTCATGACATCTCGCGCTACATCCGTACGCCCGACGCCGCCGCCGGGGCGACCCGCCCGGCGGTTGCTCATCGGTCTCGCGCTGCTCCTCGTCGCGGCGCTCACCCCCGCCGCCGCGACGCCCCCGGCGCAGGCCGCCCCGAGCCTGCTGTCCCAGGGGCGGCCCGCGACCGCCTCGTCGACGGAGAACGCCGGCACCCCGGCGGCCGCCGCGGTCGACGGCGACGCCGGCACCCGCTGGGCCAGCGCCTTCAGCGACCCGCAGTGGATCCAGGTCGACCTCGGCGCCCGGGCCAACCTCAGCCAGGTGGTCCTGTCCTGGGAGGGCGCCTACGGCCGGGCCTTCACGATCCAGACCTCCGACGACGGCGCGGCCTGGACGACCGTGCACAGCACCAGCGCCGGCACCGGCGGCACCCAGACCCTGAACGTCGCGGGCGCCGGCCGGTACGTCCGGATGCACGGCACCGCGCGCGGCACCGGCTACGGCTACTCCCTCTGGGAGTTCCAGGTCTACGGGGAGGCCGGCGGCACCGCGCCCACCTGCGGCAGCGCCAACGTCGCCCAGGGCCGGCCGGCCACCGCGTCGTCGGTCGAGAACGCCGGCCTCCCCGCCTCGGCGGCGGTCGACGGCAACCCCGCCACCCGCTGGGCCAGCGCCGCCGCGGACCCCCAGTGGCTGCGGGTGGACCTGGGCTCCGTGCGGTCGATCTGCCGCGTGGTGCTGACCTGGGAGGCAGCCCACGCGCGGGCGTTCCAGCTCCAGACGTCGGTCGACGGCAGCGCCTGGACCACCGTGTACGGCACCACCACCGGCACCGGAGGCAGCCAGTCGCTCGCCGTCACCGGCAGCGGCCGGTACCTGCGGGTGTACGGCACGGCGCGAGCCACCACCTACGGCTACTCGCTCTGGGAACTGGCGGTGAACGTGCCGGGCGACGACGCCCCGCCGGTGGAGCCCACCGACCCCCGCAACCCGAACTTCGGGCCGAACACCTTCGTCTTCGACCCGTCCACCCCGACCGCCACGATCCAGAGCCGGCTGAACACGATCTTCACGCAGCAGGAGCGCAACCAGTTCGGCCCCGAGCGCTACGCCGTGCTGTTCAAGCCCGGCACCTACACCGCCGACGTCAACCTCGGCTTCTTCACCCAGGTCGCCGGCCTCGGCATGAGCCCGGACGACGTCAACCTCAACGGCCACGTACGCGCCGAGGCGTTCTGGATGGGCGGCAACGCCACGCAGAACTTCTGGCGGGCCGCCGAGAACCTCTCGGTGACCCTGCCGGCCGGGGTGACCGTGGAGCGGTGGGCGGTCTCGCAGGCCGCGCCGTACCGACGGATGCACCTGCGTGGCGCGCAGAACCAGATCCAGCTGTGGAACGGCGGCGACGGCTGGTCCAGCGGCGGACTGATGGCCGACACCAAGATCGACGGCCTGGTCGTCTCCGGGTCGCAGCAGCAGTGGTACTCGCGCAACAGCGAGTTCGGCGGCTGGACCGGCTCGGTGTGGAACATGGTCTTCCAGGGCGTCACCGGCGCCCCGCCGCCGCACTTCCCCAACCCCTCGCACACCGTCATCCCGCAGACCCCCCAGGTGCGGGAGAAGCCCTTCCTCTACGTCGACGGCACCGGCGAGTACCGCGTCTTCGTGCCCGCGCTGCGCACCAACTCCACCGGCACCAGCTGGTACGGCAGGACCCCGGCCGGCTCCTCGATCTCCCTGAGCCAGTTCTACGTCGTGCGGCCGGGCACCGGCGCGGCCACCATCAACGCCGCGCTCGCCCAGGGCCGGCACCTGCTGTTCACCCCGGGCGTGCACCGGGTCACCGAGCCGATCCGGGTGGACCGCCCCGACACGGTGGTCCTCGGCCTCGGGCTGGCGACCGTCCAGGCCGACAACGGCACCGTCGCGATGCGGGTCGCCGACGTGGACGGCGTGAAGGTGGCCGGCCTCATGTTCGAGGCCGGCCAGGTCAACTCGCCGGTGCTCATGGAGGTCGGCCCGCCCGGCTCGGCGGCGAGCCACGCGGCCAACCCGACCTCGCTGCACGACGTCTTCTTCCGCATCGGCGGGCCGGGCGTCGGCCGGGCCACCAACACGTTGACCGTCAACAGCGACCACGTGATCGGTGACCACATGTGGCTCTGGCGCGCCGACCACGGCGACGGGGTCGGCTGGACGGTGAACACCGCCGACACCGGCCTGACGGTCAACGGCGACGACGTGACCATGTACGGCCTCTTCGTCGAGCACTACCAGCGGTACCAGACGGTGTGGAACGGCAACGGGGGCCGGACGTACTTCTACCAGAACGAGATGCCGTACGACCCGCCGAACCAGGCCGCCTGGATGAACGGGGCCACCCGCGGCTACGCGGCGTACAAGGTGGCCGACTCGGTGAGCACCCACCAGGCGTGGGGGATGGGCAGCTACTGCTACTTCAACGTCGATCCCTCCGTCGTCGCCGACCGGGCCATCGAGGCGCCGACCAACCCGAACGTCCGGTTCACCAACATGGTCACCGTCTCCCTCGGTGGCGTGGGCACCATCAACCGGGTGGTCAACGGCACCGGCGGCACCGCCAACGCGGCCAACCAGCAGGCGTACCTGACGAACTACCCGTGACCCCGTACGGCGACGGGCCCGGCCGGATCGTCCCGGCCGGGCCCGCGCCCCTTCCGGCGGCGCCCGGCGGTCCCGGACCGGCCCCGGCGGATGGCCAGCGTCACTTCACTGAATAAAACGTTGCAGAATCTGCAAGATCGCTAGTAGGGTCCTCGCGTGACATCCGCCGGAACCGAACCCGCTCCCGGGCGGCGCGACCGCAAGAAGCGCCAGACCCGGGCCGCGCTGACCGAGGCGGCCCTGCGCCTGGTGGCCGAGCGCGGACTGGCCCAGGTGACGGTGGAGGAGATCAGCGAGGCGGCCGACGTCTCCCCACGCACCTTCTTCAACTACTTCGCCTGCAAGGACGACGCCCTGGTCGGCGACCAGGCGGGCGACGCGGCGCGCCTGGTCGCCCGGCTGGCCGCCGTGCCGCCCGAGGTGCCGGTGCTGACCGCGCTGCGGACCGCCCTCGACGAGGTCATCGACGAGGTGCGCGCCGAGCGTGAGCTGTGGTGCCTGCGGATGGACGTGGTGACGCGCAATCCCGCGCTGCTGCCCCGCCTGGTGGCGGGCAACGCCGAGACGGAACGCGCCATCGTCGAGGTCGTCGCGGCGCGGGTGGGCGTCGGTGCCGACCACGGCTACCCGGCGCTGGTCACCGCCGTGACGGGCGCGGCGCTGCGCCACGCGATGACCCGGTGGGCCGCCCACCCCGACCGGCCGGACCTTGCCGACCTCGTCGACGAGGCGTTCGCCGCCCTCGCCGCGGGGCTGCCGCAACCCGACCGGTCCTGACCCGCAAGCCCCTTCCGGGAAAGGCGCCCGGGAGGCCGTGAAACCCGTACCCGGTAAGGAAGGTCAATGACCGCCACCGTGCCCGCCAAGACCCCCGAGGTCGGCGCCGGCCGCATGTCCCGCCGCGAGGTGCTCCAGGCACTCTCCGGCCTGATGGTCGGCATGTTCGTGTCGATCCTCGCCTCCACGGTCGTGGCGAACGCGCTGCCGCGCATCATCGCCGACCTCGACGGCACCCAGACCGTCTACACCTGGATCGTCACCACCGAGCTGCTGGCCATGACGGCGACCGTGCCGCTCTGGGGCAAGATGGCCGACCTCTACAGCAAGAAGCTGCTGATCCAGCTCTCCCTCGGCCTCTTCGTGATCGGCTCGCTGATCGCCGGGCTGACCCCGAACGTCGAGGTGCTGCTGGCCAGCCGGGTCGTGCAGGGCATCGGTGCCGGTGGCATGACCGCCCTGGCCACCATCGTGATGGCGGCCATGATCCCGCCCCGCGAGCTGGGCCGCTACGCCGGCATCTTCGGCGCCGTCTTCGGCGTCGGCACCATCGCCGGCCCGCTGATCGGCGGCGTGCTCGTGGACACCTCCTGGCTCGGCTGGCGCTGGTGCTTCCTGATCGGCGTCCCGTTCACCCTGCTCTCGATCGTCCTGCTCCAGCGCACCCTGCACCTGCCGGTGACCCGCCGCAAGGTGAAGATCGACTGGCTCGGCGCGCTGCTCATCACCTCCGGGGTCTCCACCGTGCTGGTCTGGTCGTCGCTGGCCGGCAACAAGTTCGCCTGGGCCTCCGGGTGGACGGCGCTGATGGTGGGCGGCGGCCTCGCCCTGCTGGCGCTGGCGGTCTGGGTGGAGTCCCGCGCGGCGGAGCCGATCGTGCCGCTGGACATCTTCCGCAACCGGACGGTCTCGCTGACCACCGTCGCCAGCATCCTGGTCGGTGTGGCGATGTTCGGCGGCACCGTCTTCCTGTCCCAGTACTTCCAGCTCTCGCTGGGCAAGTCGCCGACGGTGGCGGGGCTGATGAGCCTGCCGATGATCCTGGGCCTGCTGGTCTCGTCGACGGTGGCCGGCCAGCTGATCACGAAGTACGGCCGCTGGAAGCGTTACCTCGTGGCCGGCGCCGCCGTGATGGTCGCCGGCATGCTGCTGCTGGCCACCATCGACGCCCAGACCAGCATCGTGCTGCTCAGCGTCTACATGGCGGTGCTCGGCGTCGGCGTCGGCATGCTCATGCAGAACCTGGTGCTCGCGGCGCAGAACGACGTGCCGGCGCACGAGCTGGGCGCGGCCACCTCGGTGCTGACCTTCTTCCGCAGCATGGGCGGCACGATCGGCGTCAGCGCGCTCGGCGCGGTGCTGGCGAACCGGGTCGCGACGCTGAGCGCGGAGAAGCTCGGTCCGCTGACCGGCGGTGCCACGGCTGGGGAGGGCTCCACCGAGGTGCCCGACCTGTCCGCCCTGCCCGAGCCGGTGTTGAAGATCGTCCAGGACGTGTACGGGACCGCCACCGGCGAGCTGTTCCTGGTGGCCACCCCCTTCGCGGTGCTCGCCCTGGTGGTGGTGCTGTTCATCCGGGAGAAGCCGCTGCACACCCTCAGTGGTGACGAGCGGCGGGCCCGGGAGGAGGCGGCCGCCGTCGTGCCCGGCGCGCACTGAGTCACCCGCCGAAGGGCGGTCCGGATCCGTTCCGGGCCGCCCTTTCGCGTGCCGGCAGCGGCCTGCCCGGCTGCGTCCGGCCGTGCGCCGGCCCGCCGGTCCGGCCGTGCGCCGGCCCGCCGGTCCGGCCGTGCGCCGGCCCGCCGTTCGGCGGCACGGCGGACGCGGTTCCGACCGCCCGCCGCATTGACGCTTTTGATTGACAGGTGATGAACGGCACGTTACGGTCGCTGGGAAAGCGCTTTCCAGCTCCCCCGCCTGCCCCACCACCCTCAGGAGGCCAGTCATGGAAAGGCCGGACCCCCCACGTCCGTCGTACCGGAAGAGGTGGCCCGTCGTCGGCGGCGCGGTCGCCGTGCTCACCGCCGCCAGCCTCGTCCTCTCGCCGACGGCCGGCGCCGCCAGCGCCTTCTCGGCCGACTTCGAGGACGGCAGCATCGCCGGCTGGTCCAAGTCGGGCGGCAGCTGGTCGGTCGTGCCCGACGGCTCCCAGGTGGCGCGGCAGTCCAGCACCTCCAGCGAGAACGCCCGGCTCTTCAACGCCTCGACCGCCCTCACCGACTACACCGTCCAGGCCCGGGTCAAGCCCGTGAGCCTGGGCGCCAACGGCTTCGTCGGGCTGCTCGCCCGCGCCTCCGGCTCGACGACGTTCCACCGGCTGGCCCTGCTGCCGGGCCGGGTCGAGTTGCAGGCGGTCAACGGCAGCTCCGTGACCGTGCTGGGCAGTTCCTCGCGGACCGTCAGCAACGGCACCTGGTACACCCTGTCGCTCACCGCCAGCGGCTCCGTGGTCAGCGCGTCGGTCGACGGCACGCAGTTCGCCTCGCGATCCGCGTCGGGTCCCGCCGCCGGCCGCATCGGCCTGCAGACCGCGTACTCCTCGGCGTCCTTCGACGACGTCGTGGTGACCACCGGGTCCACCCCGCCGCCGACGACCGCGCCCCCGACGAGCGCGCCGCCCACCACCGCGCCGCCCACCACCGCGCCCCCGACGACGCCGCCGCCCACCACACCGCCACCGACCACCCCGCCGCCCACCACGCCGCCGCCGGGCGGCAACGCGCCCGGCCTCCAGGGCTTCGCCACCATGACCGGCCACGGCCGGACCGGCACGAACGGCGGAGCGGGCGGCCCGACGGTGACCGTCAGCAGCTACGCACAGCTCGCCGCGGCCGTGGCCGACGACGTGCCCCGCATCGTCCGCGTCTCCGGCACGATCACCGGCACCGGCGCGAAGATGCTGGACGTCGGCTCCAACAAGACGATCATCGGGGTCGGCTCCACCGCCACGATCAGCGGCTTCGGCCTCGACGTCAACGGCTGGGGCCCGGACGAGGTGGCCTGGGGCGGGGACCTCTGCGACCCCGCCGAGCGGAGCCAGTTCACCCACGTCCAGAACGTGATCATCCGTAACCTGACGTTCCGCAGCTCGCCGGACGACTCGATCAACGTCCAGTGCTACTCGCACCACGTGTGGATCGACCACAACACCTTCCACCCCTCTACGGACGGCTCGGTGGACGTCAAGCGCGGCTCCGACCTGGTCACCGTGTCGTACAACCGGTTCGTCGGCACCGACAAGTCGATGCTGCTGGGCCACAGCGACAGCAACGGCGCCCAGGACACCGGCTACCTGCGCGCGACCTACCACCACAACTGGTTCGACGGCTCCAACACCCGTCACCCCCGGGTGCGTTTCGGCTACGCCCACGTGTTCGGCAACTTCGTGGAGGTCGACGACTACTTCATCGGCCTCGGCGTCGGCGGCCAGGTCTACGCCGAGAGCAACCACGTGAAGAGCGCGAAGACGATCACCGAGGACTACGGCGACACCCGCCTGACCTGGACGGGCACGAACTTCTACGACAAGGCCACCATCACCCGGGCGAACGACTCCGGCAAGACGATGGACGACTGGCTGCGGATCGACAACACCGTCGCCCGGCCCCCGTACGCGTACACGGCCGGATCCGCCTCCGCGACTCCGCCCGCCGCGGGCGCGGGGGTGGGCGGCGCGGACCAGCTGCCGTGACGGTGCCGCCGGCCGTTCCGGGCGACCCGGACTGAACCGGCCGTCGGTGGGGGCGGGCGAGCAGCAGGCCCGCCCCCACCGACGCGTGCCACGTGCCAGCGGCCCAGGCGCGTGGTCATGGGTCAGCAGCCCAGGCGCCCCGGCACCCGGCAGCGGCCCCGGCGCGCGCCGGGCCGGCAGAACCGTGACCGGGCGGGTCACGCCGGCAGCGGTCCCGGCGCGGGGATCGGCACCGGGCGGCGCTGCGGCGCGGGGATCGGTACCGGGCGGCGTACCGACGGCCATGCCGCCGGGATGCGTTCCAGGACCCCGCCGGCGAACACGTCCCGCAGGCCGAGCGGCTTGAGGTGGACGTACCCGATGTGGCAGTCGCAGACCGCGTTGCCGCACGGCCGCGGTCGCAGCGCCGAGCGCCACGACCCGTCGTAGAGGTTGCCGATCGGCTCGTCGATGAAGTGGCAGCGGCGCACCGTGCCGTCGCCGCGCACCGAGATCGCCGTCTCGCCCGCGTGGCAGGGACGGTCGAGCGACACGTGCGGGCGGACGCTGTAGCCGAACAGCGGGTCCAGCTCCGTCCAGGTCGCCTCCTCGCCCGCGTCGTAGCGCCGGCCCTCGGCGGCGTTCACCCACAGGTAGACCTCGGCGGGCAGGGCGGCCCGCAGCGCCCGGGCCTCGGCGAGGTGCTCCGGCAGGCCGACCACCCCGACCGAGTACCGGACGCCCAGCTCGGACAGCCGGGCGCAGCGGCCCAGGAAGCGGTCCCGGTCGACCTGGCCGGGGTGGTAGGTCGTCCACAGGGCGGCGGCGCGCGGGTCGGCGTCGGCGAGCCAGTCCACCCGGGCGGCGAGGTTGGTCTGGATGACCACCCGCTCGACGTGCGGCAGGTGCGACAGCGACACCATCGCGTCCCGGTACCAGCGGCGGGTCAGCCCCTCGCCCCACGGGGTGAGCAGCACCGACAGCCGCACGTCGGTGGTGGCCGCCACCCAGCCGGCGAACCGGTCCAGCGCCGCCCGGTCGGCGCGCAGCAGCTCCGGCGGGTCGCGCCGCTTGGCGAACGGGCAGTACGGGCAGTCGTAGTTGCAGCTCGCCAGCGGACCCCGGTAGAGGATCGCGAGGTTCACCTCGGCACGTACCCGGTCATCGCGTCACGGACCCGGGCGGACGTCAGCCACGGGCCGACCGCGTCGGAGCGGGCCAGCCCGGCCGGGGTCAGCCGCAGCCCGCCGTCGTCGGCCCACCCCCGGTCGACCAGCCGGCCCAGCTCGGGGAAGTCCTCGCCGGGCGGGCGGCCGAAGCGGGCCCGGTAGGCCGCCGGGTCGACCCCCTCGGCGCGCAGCAGCGACTTGAGCAGCCACCGGCGGCGCTGCTCCGCGCCGTCCAGGGCGAACCCGAACTCGGCGTACCGGAAGTCGTCCGCCGGGCGGGCCAGGTAGTCGTCGAGCACCGCGCGCACCTGCGACACGCCCACCGCGTAGTCGAAGGAGTAGTGCAGGGACGTGGTGTAGGAGCGGGCGCCGCAGCCGAGGCCCACCATGCCGTCGTCCTGGCAGCAGTAGTCCGGCCCGTCCGGGGTGGGCGCGTCGGAGCGGCGGAACTGCCGCATCGACTCCTGTCGGTACCCGGCCGCGCCCAGCGTCGCCACCGCCTGCTCGTAGAGGGCGAGCCGCTGGGCGTCCCAGTCCGCGCGGCCGTGCGCCCGCCGCCCGAGCCCCGTCAGCGGTCGCACGTACAGCGGGTAGAGGTACAGCTCCTCGGGCCGCCACGCCAGGGCCGCGTCGAGGCTCTCCCGCCAGGTGTCGGCGGTCTGCCCGTCGATGCCGTAGATCAGGTCGATGTTGAGCACGGGGATCCGGGCGTCGCGGATCGCGGCCAGGGCCGCCTCCACCTCCGCGCGCCGCTGCGGCCGGCCGGCCGCGCGGGCCTCGGCGTCGAGGAAGCTCTGCACGCCGATGCTCACCCGGGTGGTGCCGTACGCGGCGAGCACCGCGAGCCGGTCCGGCGTCGCGGTCGCCGGCGAGGTCTCCACCGACAGCGGTACGCCGGGCAGCCGGGCGCCCATCGCGGTGGCGATGCCGAACAGCTCGGTCAGCTCGTCGGCGGTCAGGTAGGTGGGGGTGCCGCCGCCGAGTGCCGCGCGGGCGTAGCCGGCGTCGTCGCCCAGCGCCTCGGCGACCTGTCCGGCCTGCCGGCGCAGCTGCCGCAGGTACGCCGTCACCTGCTCGGCGGGCGGGTTGGCGCGGGTGAACAGGTTGCAGAAGCCGCAACGCATCTCGCAGAACGGCAGGTGCACGTAGAGGAAGAGCGCCTCGCGCGCCTCGGCCCGCCACACGTCCGCCAACAGCGGGCGCGGTCGCAGCGGCCGGTAGGAGGTCTTGTGCGGGTACGCGTAGAGGTACTGCTGGTACGGCGAGCCGTCGAGGCCCGTGTCGGTGCTGGTCACCATTCCCCCGGTCGCAGGACGAAGTGGGCGTACGGGACCGTCCACACCACGTCGTGGCCGATCCGGTGGCCGGTGTGGCCGTCCTCCCCGTAGGCGGTGCCGTGGTCGGAGCAGACGATCGCGAACACCGGTCGGCCCCGGCCGGTGAGCAGGGCGCACAGCCGGTCGATCCGGCCGTCGACGTACTCCAGGGCGGCGGCGTGGCTGGCCAGGTCGTCGACCTGCGCCCCGGGCAGGTGGTGCCGGTTGGGCTGGTGCAGGGCGGCGACGTTGAGGAACGTGAACAGCGGCTGTTCCGCCGGCACGCGGGGCAGCACCTCGGCCAGCCGGTCGAGCTGCGCGTCCAGGCAGGTGGGGGAGGTGACCCCGAACTCCGGCTCCCAGTGCGCCTCGGCGAACAGGCCCGGCAGCACCGCGCCGAGCGGGCTGCGCCGGTTGAAGAACCCGACCCCGCCCAGGCAGACGGTGTGGTAGCCGACGTCGGCGAGCGCCGTCGGCAGGTCCGGTGCGTCGAACACCCACGTGTCGGCGCCGGACGTCTCGCTGCCGGGGAACGCCGCCGCGTACAGCCGCTCGTGCCGGCCCGGGGTGACCGGGGTGGGCAGGAAGCCGGCGAAGAACGCGTGGTGGGCGGCGTAGGTGAAGCTGGCGGGGGAGTGCCGGCGCTCCCACCGGCCCCCGGGCAGCGCCCGCGTCAGGTGCGGCGTGCGCCCCCGCGCGGCCAGGTCGGCGGCGACGTCGTGACGCAGCGTGTCGAGGGTGAGCAGGAGCAGGTCGTGGCTGCCGATCATGCTCCGCACCGGAGCACCTCCCGCCCCGCCGCGTCGCCGCGCGTGGGCCCCCGTCCCGTCGCGTCGCGCGGCGGTGCCTGCCCGGCCGCCGCGCGCCAGCGCTCCCACCGGCCGTCGGTCAGGGCGCGCACCTGCTCGGCGTAGGTGTCCCGGCCGTCGGTGAGCACCCCCGGCAGCAGGTCGCCGAAGGCGTTGACCTCGGCCACCGCGTGGCGTCGCCAGCCGACGAGGAACATCAGGTCGATCCCGACCTGGAGGGTGCGGGGGAAACACCCGGCCACCCGTCCGCAGGTCTCCATCGCCGCCGCCCACGCCGCCGGCCCGGCCGCCGCGCGCAACTCGGCGAGGTCGCCGCGCGCGTTGCCCAGGTGCAGGTTGGTCAGCGGCCCCCGGGCGGCGCGCACCACGGCGTGGGTGGGTCGCCCCGCGACCGTCACCACCCGCAGGTCGACCACCCGGTCGCCGAGCCCCGCCTTGGGCAGCCACCGCTCCACGTGCAGGCCCTCCCCGGCGATCCGGTCGACGATCGCGGCGACCTCGGCCTCGTCGCCGTAGCGGCGCGGCCGCAGGGAGTTGAACAGCCCGTCCGGTGTCGCCTCGACCGTGGTGACCGCCTGCACCCGCCGCCCGGCCACCGCCAGGGCGACGACCCCGGCGGCGGACGAGCCGTGCGCGGGCTTGACGAACACGCGGCTCCAGCGGGCCGCCGCCATCGCCGCCCGCAGCTCCGCCCACCCGTGCACGGCGGGCAGCGCGGCCGGCACCGGCACCCCGGCGGCGGCCAGCCGCGCGTGGCAGCGCCGCTTGTCGCAGAGCACCGCCACCTCCGCCGGGTCGTTGAGCAGCTCCGCGCCGCCGGCGGCGACCCGGTCCAGGCCCCGCAGCAGCCCGGCGTACGTGTCGGCCAGGCCGACCAGCTCACCGTGGCGGGCCGGGACGGCGGACCGGCGCAGCAGCCGGTCCACCTCGGCGTCCTCCCCGGGCGAGTCGACCCGCACCAGCGCGCCGGCCTCGGGCGGCGCCGCCCCGGTCAGCACGTCGGCCCACGGCAGCACCGCCGGTCGGGGCAGGCCGGCGCCGACGACCGCCCGGGTGAACAGGTCGACCCGACGGTTGCCGGGGTTGCCGACGACGGTCAGGCGCATGTCACTCCGACACCGCCGTGTAGCGGTAGCTCTCGCCGTCGTACTCGTCGGGCTCCTGCGGGTCGGAGTCGTCCACCCGGACGCCCGGCAGCGCGGCGACCAGTGACGCGGCCGTCTCCTCCGACAGGTAGTGGTGGTGTAGGTCCAGCTCCGCCAGGTGGGTCAGCGGCTGCCCGGCCAGGAGGGCCGCCGCGCCCTCGTCGCCGAGCGTGCCCATCGACAGGTCCAGCCGCTCCAGCCGGGGCACCACCGGCGCCGACGCCAGCGCCCGGGCGAGGTCGTCGGCGATCTCCGAGTTGCACAGGCCGAGCCGGCGCAGCCCGGGGAACCGCTCCCCGGCCAGCAGCGGGGCGAGGTCGGTGACCTGCGCGTCGCCGCCGTAGTCGGAGGTGCCGAGCCACAGCTCCAGGTCGGTCAGCGCGGGCAGGTCGGAGTCGAGCACCGCGCCGACGAACGCCCGGGACAGCCCACCGCTCTCCACCGCCAGCTCCCGCAGCCGCGCGTGCCGCACCGGGGAGAAGGCGAGGTCCTCGCCACCGCGTACCCGCAGCACCTCCAGCTGCGGGTACGCCGTCAGCAGCGGGCTGACGTCGCCCACCTTCATCCAGGAGACCTCGCACTCCTCGACGGTGATGTCACCGAGGAACAGGGCACGCAGGGCGGGCAGGCGCGACGCCGCCGCGCAGAGCTGCGCGACCGGGGCGGTGTGGAACGCCGCGTAGCCCCAGGAGCCGACGACCAGGGAGTCCACGGACGGCCCGGCCTGCGCGACGAACCGGTCGAACGCGACGCGGAACTCCTCCGAGAGCTTGTACTCCATTGTCTCGTTGAAGTGCCAGAGGGCGAACCGCCACGAGACCGGGCTGTCCACCGTGGGCAGCGGCCCGTCGACGGGGACGTCCACCACCGGGCGGCCGGCGAAGTGCTCCGCGTGGGAACCGAAGGCCACCGCCGCTCACTCCCCGACGGCCGTGTAGCGGTGCGGCGTGCCGTCGAAGTCCTCGGCGACCTGTGGGTCAGAGAGGTCCACCCGCACATTCGGCAGGGCGGCGGCCACCGCCGCGGCCATCTCCTCGGAGAGGAAGTGGTGCTCCAGGTCGAGGCGCGTCAAATGGGTCAGTGGCTGGCCGGCCAGCAGCGCCTTCGCGCCCTCGTCGGTCAGCGTCCCCATCGACAGGTCGAGCGCCTCCAGCCGGGGCACGATCGGCGCGGTGGCGACGGCCGTCGCCACCGCGTCGGCGATCTCGGCGTTGCACGCCGCGAGGTACCGCAGCGCCGGCAGACCGGCGCCGGAGAGCACCCCGGCCAGGTCCTCGACGCTCGCGTCGCCGCCGTAGTCCCTCCTGCCGAGCCAGAGATCCAACCGGTGCAGGGCCGGCAGCTCGCACGCGCCGACGGCACGGACCACCTCGGCCGGCAGCCCGCCGGACTCGAACCGCAGCTCGCGCAGCTCGGCGTGGCGGATCGGCTCCAGCCGCAGGCCCTGCGCCCCGCGCACCCACAGCACCCCCAGTGACGGGTACGCCGCGAGCAGCGGCGTGATGTCGCCGTGGGTGAGCCAGGAGATCTCGCACTGCTCGTAGGTCAGGTCGGCGAGGAAGACCGCGCGCAGCCCGGTCCACTCCCCGGCCGCCTCGACCAGCGGCTCGATCGGCAGCGGCCGCTCGTAGGCCTCGCCCCACTCGCCGATCACCAGGGCGCGCACCGAGGCGGGCGGAACCTGTTCCCGCAGCGCCCGCACGAGGCCGATGAACTCCTCGGGCTCCGCGTCGTGCTCCTCGACCTCCAGGCGCCAGGCGACCGCCGACGGATCGTCGGGAAGTGTCATTCCCGGGGTGAAGGTCACTACCGGTAACCCGACGAACGACGACACGTGCGAGCTGATCACGCCTACCTCCGGTCCGACTGGTGCAGCGGCGGCGCGACGGTAACAGGTCCGCCCGACAAGATGATCAGTGAGCCGGGCGGCGCTGCCGGTCTCCCGGCTCCGGCCGCCGGCCGGTCACAGCCCGAAGAACGCGAGGTAGGCGTCGATCTGGTGGGCGAGCATCGGCTCGCCGGGATGCGCCCGCAGGCCCCGGGCCCGCGCCTCGGCCAGCAGGACCGTCTCCGCCGGCGTCATGATGATGTCGGCCACCACGGCGTCCGCCGGCAGGTCGGCCACCGCGAACGGCGGCGGGTCGTCGGGGCGCAGCCCCAGGGGCGTGGCGTTGACCGCGAGGTCGGCGTCGGCCAGGCGCGGTCGCGCCGTCGCGCCGACCCGGCCGGGGTACGCGGCACAGAGCCGCCGCCGCAGCGTCTCCAGCCGGCCCGGGTCGGTGTCGCTCAGCCGCAGCTCCGCCACGCCGGCGTCGAGCAGGGCCACCGCGATCGCGCTGCCCGCCCCGCCCGCGCCCACCACGCACGCCCGGCGGCCCCGCGGGTGGTGTCCGGCCCCGGCCAGCCCGCGGACGAACCCGTCGCCGTCGAAGGTGTCCGCGGTCCAGGTCCCGTCGGGCTCGCGCCGCAGCGCGTTGGCGCTGCCGGCCAGGCGGGCGCGGTCGCTGGCCCGGTCGGCGAGGTCCAGCGCGGCGGCCTTGTGCGGCACGGTGACCAGCATCCCGTGCAGGTTCGCCACCCGTTGCAGCCCCCGCACCACCTGGGTGAGGTCGGCCGCCGCCGCGTGGACCGGGACGAGCACCGCGTCGGTGCCGCGCCGGGCGAGCACCGGGTTGAGCAGCCCGGGGGCGCGCACCTGGGCGATCGGGTCGCCGAGCAGCGCGTACACCCGGGTGGCGCCGCCTATCTCGGTCATGGGCGTCTCCCGCGGGGGCAGGGGTCGTCCGGCGCGGCCGGACCGGGGCGGTGCCGACCCTACGCGACGGGTACGCCCGCCCCGACCCGGGCACGTCGGCCACCGGCGGCCGACGTGCCGCGCCCACCCGGCCGGAGTCGGCCGGGTGGGCGCGTCGGTGTCCGTGGGTTCTCAGCCGCTGGACGACGGCCTGCGGATCGCGTCGCGCACGCGGTCGATGACCGCCAGCGCCGGTCCGGCCGCGAGGTTGCCCTTCGCGGACTGGGCGCTGGGGTGCGGGCGCGTCGGCGCGGTCGCCTCCGCCATCCGTACGGCGCCGGCCATCGTGCGGAGCCGGTCGGCGGGTACGTGCTGGCGCAGCAGCGGGAACTCCTGGCGTTCCTCGTAGCGGGCGTGGGTGAGTACCGCGTCGCGCAGCAGGATGATGCCGGTGTCGAAGCCCTCGGCGTCGACACCTCCGGCGATCAGGGTCTTCAGCGTCTCCTTGGCCTGGCGTTCCTCGGCGAGGCGCTCGTCGACCATGGCGTCGCCGCCCCCGCCCGGCAGCGTCCGGGCCAGCGGGTGGACGACCTCCTCCTCGGCGGTCTCGTGCGCGGCGAGGAGCTTCACCAGGTCGTCGAAGGCGTCCCGGCGGGTATCGCCGGTGCTGCCGATGACCAGCAGGAACAGCTCCTCGATGCGCGCGTGCTGGGCCAGCAGCAGGTCGACGACGTCGTCCTCGGGGCCGCGCGTGGCCGGGGCACCGGTGTCAGGCATGGCTGCCTCCCCGCGCGCGCAGCGACTCCACCGGGTGGGGCCCCTCGGTCTCGACGCGGTACTCGTCGCCGAAGCGCTCGCGGTGCATGTCGATGACCTGCTCGCTCGGCGGCTTCTGCCCGTCGTGCAGCTGCTGCTGCATCGACTCGAACCGCTCGTGCGCCTCCCGCACGTACCCCTCGCCGATCTTGTTCAGGTCGACCTGGGTGGCGAGCAGGTGCCGCAGGTACTCCTTGTTCGGCTCGAAGGTCAGCGGCTCGGGCAGGCCCGCGTTGCCCACGATCTCCTCCGGCTCGCGGCCGTCGTGGCGGCGTAGCAGGTCGGCGGCCTGTTGCAGGTGCGCCAGCTCCATCTGCAGGTGCAGCTCCCACACCGCCTTGATGCGCGGGTCGCTCTCCTGCTGCATGAAGGAGTAGTAGAGCCAGCACTCGTTGTACTCGTGGGTGAGCAGCCGCTCCCACCAGTTCTCGCCCGGGTCGAGCAGCGACTCGTAGTGCGTGACGTGCTCCTGCTCGATGAGGCTGATCTCCTGGTAGAGCTGCCGCGCGATCGGCTCCATGTACTGCGGCCCGACGTTCATGTAATAGAACATGACCTGCTGCTCGGCCGACAGGATGGTCAGCGCGTGCAGCTTGGAGCGGGGGTCGACGGTGTTGCGGTCGTACGGGGTGCGCACCTCGTCGAACGGGTGCCGGTGCTCGACGACGGTGGGCCGGCCGGGCATGACCTCGGTCAGGCCCTGCACGATCTTGTCCGCCTTGCGGCGTTCCACCATCTCGTAGAGGTTGGCGTAGCGGTACAGGTGGTCGAAGTCCTCCAGGACGCCGAACTCGTAGCCCTGCTTCAGGTACGGGTCCGGCTCGTGCCGGGCCACCCACGCGGTCAGGTCGACGGCCACCTGCTCGTAGCCGAGCGTCGTCTCCAGCACGCTCGCGGCACCGGGCAGCAGCCAGTTCACCACCCGCTGCTGCTGGCTCTCCAGGTAGCGCACGTACGCCAACTGCCGGCGGACCTCCTGGTCGGGGCAGTTGCGGGCGAACTGGTGCTGGAAGTTGATCGCCTCGACCTCGATGCCGTTCATGGTGATGATTCGGCAGCGGGTGTACGGGTCGACCGCCTCCGGGTCGATCGGCTCCACGTTGAGTTCGCGCCAGTTGCGGATCTGGCTCTCCAGTGGGATTCCTTTGTGCTCCAACGGGTTGAACACGGCGTCTCCTTCATCGGCCGGGGTATCGACTGCCCTACCCCGACAGTCCGGGCGAAAACGGCCGGCCCGAGTTTCCCGGTCCGGACTGGCGATTTCACCGATGCGCCGCCGCCGGCACCGTCGAAGACTGATGCATGTCGATATGCCCCGTCCCGTAGGGAGTGCCCGACGTGTCATCACCCACCACCACCGCCCGTCCCCGTCCCGCCACCCGCCTCGCCGGGCTGGCCGTGGCCGCCGTCCTCGCCACGGTGGGCGCGCTGGCCGCGCCGCCGGCCGCCCAGGCCGCCGACAACCCGTACGAGCGCGGTCCCGCCCCGAGCGTCGCCCTGCTGGAGGCCAGCCGCGGCCCGTTCGCCACCGCGTCGCAGAGCGTCTCCTCGCTGAGCGTCACCGGCTTTGGCGGGGGCGTCATCTACTACCCGACCAGCACCGCCGAGGGCACCTTCGGCGCCGTCGCCATCTCGCCCGGCTACACCGCCGCCTGGTCCAGCATCGACTGGCTCGGTCCGCGGATCGCCTCGCACGGCTTCGTGGTGATCGGCATCGAGACCAACAGCCGCCTCGACCAGCCCGACAGTCGCGGCCGGCAGCTGCTCGCCGCGCTCGACTACCTGACGCAGCGCAGCTCGGTGCGCGGCCGGATCGACGCCAGCCGCCTCGCCGTCTCCGGCCACTCGATGGGTGGCGGCGGCAGCCTGGAGGCGGCGGTCGCCCGGCCGTCGTTGCAGGCCGCCGTGCCGCTCGCGCCGTGGAACCTGGACAAGTCCTGGTCCGACGTCCGGGTGCCGACGCTGATCATCGGCGGCGAGAGCGACAGCATCGCGCCGGTCTCGTCGCACTCGGAGCCGTTCTACAGCAGCATCCCGGCGTCGTCGGAGAAGGCGTACCTGGAGCTCAACGGGGCGAGCCACTTCTTCCCGCAGACGGTCAACACGCCCACCGCCCGGCAGGCCGTGGCCTGGTTGAAGCGGTTCGTCGACGACGACACCCGCTACGAGCAGTTCCTCTGCCCCGGCCCGACCGGTTCCGCCATCCAGGAGTACCGCAACACCTGCCCGAGCGCCTGACACCTGCCGGGGCGACCGCCACCCGCGGTCGCCCCTCGGCGCGTGGCTGCCCGCCCGGTGCAGAAACCGTCGGTCGCCGTCCCGGTCGGGCGGCGACCGACGAGCGTGTGCGCCCGGGGTGTCGAAGCTATTGACGGCCCACGTCAGAAACGTACACTCCCAGTGTAAATACTGGCGGCTGCCGGGGGGACGGGTGATGGAGCAAGGGCTCGCACTGCACCACATCGGGGTCCGCTTCGGCGGCCTCACCGCCCTCGACGACGTCTCGCTGCGGGTGCCGCCCGGCCGGGTGGTCGGCGTGATCGGTCCCAACGGGGCCGGCAAGACCACGCTGTTCAACGTCGTCTGCGGCTTCGTCCCGCCGGACGAGGGCTCGCTGACGCTCGACGGCCGGCCGCTGCGCCCGCGCCCGCACCGGCTGACCCGGCTGGGCGTCGCCCGCACGTTGCAGGGCACCGGGCTCTTCGCGGGGCTCACCGTGCTGGAGAACGTGATGACCGGGGCCACCCACACGGCCCGCGCCGGCTTCCTCGCCGCTCTGCTGGGCCTGCCCCGCAGCGACCGCGACGAGCGCCGGCTGCGCCGGCACGCCCTCGACGTCCTCGACACCCTGGGCATCGCCGGGCACGCCGACGCCGCGCCGGGCACGCTGCCCTTCGCCGTACGCCAGCGGGTCGCCCTGGCCCGCGCGCTGGCCGCGCGTCCCCGGCTGCTCCTGCTCGACGAGCCCGCCGGGGGCCTGGGCGGCGACGACATCGCCGAGCTGGCGGAGCTGATCCGGGGGCTGCCCCGACGCGACGCCGACCCCTGCGCGGTCCTGCTGGTGGAGCACCACATGGACCTGGTGATGTCCGTCTGCGACGAGATCGTGGTGCTCGACTTCGGGCGGGTGATCGCCGCCGGCACCCCCGACGAGGTGCGCGACGACCCGGCGGTCGCCGACGCCTACCTCGGCGCGGCGGTCGACGAGGCCGCCGCATGACCGGCGAGGACCTGCTCGAGGTGCGCGGCCTGGTGGCCGGCTACGGCGGCGCGCCGGTGCTGCACGGGATCGACCTCACCGTCACGCGGGGCGCCATCGCGGCGGTGGTCGGCGCCAACGGGGCCGGCAAGACCACCCTGCTGCGCACCCTGTCCGGCATGCTGCGTCCGGCGGCCGGCCGGGTCGTCCTGGCCGGGGAGGACCTGCGCGGCGTCCCCGTCGAGCAGCTCGTGCGTCGCGGCATGGCCCACGTGCCGGAGGGCCGCGGGGTGGTCGGCGAGCTGACGGTGGACGAGAACCTGCGCCTCGGCGGGCTGTGGCGGCGCGACCGGGCCGACGCCGCCCGCGCCCTCGACGAGGTCTACCAGCTCTTCGAGCCGCTGGCCCGGCGGCGGCGACACCTCGGGCACCAGCTCTCCGGCGGCGAGCGGCAGATGCTCGCCCTCGGCCGGGCCCTCGTCGGCCGGCCCCGCCTGCTGCTGCTCGACGAGCCGTCGCTCGGCCTGGCGCCGCGGGTGGTCGCCCAGACCATGGCCCTGCTGCGCCGGCTGCGCGACGACACCGGGCTGACCGTCCTGCTCGTCGAGCAGAACGTGCGCAGCGCGCTGTCCGTCGCCGACCAGGGTGTGGTGATGTCCCTGGGCCGGGTCGTCACCACCGCCCCGGCCGCCCGGCTGCGCGACGACGCCGACCTGCGGCACGCCTATCTCGGCTTCTGAACCCCTCGTCCCCGCAAGGGAGGACCGTTGGACCGCTTCGTCTTCCTCACCCTCGACGGCTTGTCCAGGGGCGCGGTCCTCGCCGCGTTCGCCCTGGCGCTGGTGCTCATCTGGCGGGCGGCCCGGATCGTCAACTTCGCCCAGGGCGCGATGGCCGTCGCCACCGCGTACGTGGCCTACAGCGTCTCCGCCGCCACCGGCTCGTACTGGCTGGGCTTCCTGGCCGCGCTCGGCGCCGGGCTGCTCCTCGGCGCGGCGGTGGACCTGGTCGTCATGCGCTTCGTCGACCACACCTCGCCGCTCAATCCGGTGATCGTCGCGCTGGGGCTGGTGCTGCTGATCCAGGCCGTCCTCGGCATGGCGTACGGCAGCGAGTTCCTGCCCGCCGCGACACCGTTCTCGCGGACCGCGCTGACCGTGGGCGGCGTCGCCGTCCTGTCGCCGTACGACCTGTTCGTCTTCGCGGCGGTCGCGGTGGTGGTCGTGGGGCTCGCCTGGACCTTCACCCGCACGGCGGTGGGCCTGCGGATGCGCGCGGCGGCGTTCGCCCCCGAGGTGTCCCGGCTGCTCGGGGTGAACGTCGGCGGCATGCTCACCCTCGGGTGGGCGCTGGCCTCCGGGGTCGGCGCCCTGGCCGGCATGCTGGTCATCCCCACCGAGCTGGGCCTGCACCCGCACGCGATGGACCTGGTCTTCGTCTCGGCCTTCACCGCCGCCGTGGTGGGCGGGCTGGACAGTCCACCGGGCGCGGTGGTCGGCGGCCTCGCGGTCGGCCTGCTGCTCTCCTACGTCAGCGGCTACGCCGGCAGCGACGTCACCCCGCTCGCGGTGCTGGTGCTGCTGCTGGCGGTGCTGCTGGTGCGTCCCGGTGGGCTGTTCGCCCCGGTCGCGGCGAGGCGGGTGTGAGCGCCACCCGGGCGGTGACCCCGCCGGAGACGAAGGCGCGGGTCGGCCGCCCCGGCCCTGCCGGGCCCCGCCTCGGCTCGACCCTGCTGCGCCACCTCGGCCTCGCGGCCGTCGCCGCGCTGCTGCTGGTGGCCGCCAGCTACGGACTGGAGCCGTTCCGCAACTTCCAGCTCGCGACCGTGGCCGCCTACCTGTGCGCCACCGCCGGGCTGACCGTCCTCACCGGGCTCAACGGTCAGCTCTCGCTGGGGCACGGCGCGCTGATGGCGACCGGCGCCTACACCGTGGCCCTGTGCCAGAACGCGTTCGCGGACGCCGGGATGACCGGCGGCTGGCTGCTCCCGGTGTCGCTGGGCGCGGCCGTCCTGGCCACCCTCGTGGTGGGCGCCGTGGTCGGGGTGGCCGCCGCCCGGCTGCGCGGCCCGTACCTGGCCGGCGTCACCCTGGCCGTGGCGGTCGTGGTGCCGGCGCTGACCGTCACCTTCGACGGCGTGTTCAACGGCGAGCAGGGGCTGGCGGTGCCGGTCGAGCCGCCGCCGGTGGCCCTCGGCGCGTACTTCCCCTACGAGCGGTGGCAGCTCTGGGTGACCGCCGCGGCCACCCTGCTGGCCCTGCTGCTGCTGGCCAACCTCGTCCGCAGCCGGTACGGCCGCACCTTCCGCGCGGTCCGCGACGACGAGGTCGCCGCCCGCCTCGCCGGCATCCACGTCGCCCGCACCCAGGTCCTCGCCTTCGTGGTCAGCGCGGCCGGCGCCGGGCTCGGCGGCGCCCTGCTCGCGGTGCTCGCGCAGAGCGTGTCGCCCGGGGCCTTCTCGCTGACGCTGTCGCTGTTCCTGCTGATGGCGGTCGTCATCGGCGGGCTGGGCAGCCTCGCCGGCGCGGCCTGGGGCGCCGTCCTGCTGGTCGCCCTGCCCGACCTGACGCACGCCCTCACCGAGCAGCTCACCCTGTCGCCGGCGGTCGCGCAGCGGGTCGAGGGCAACCTGCCGCTGGCGATCTTCGGCCTCACCCTGGTCGTCGTCATGATCGCCGCTCCCGGCGGCGTGCAGGGCCTGCTGTCCCGGCTGGCCCGGGCCGTCTCCGCGCGTCGGGCCGGCCGGCGGCGGTCCTGAGCCGCCCCGCCGGCCGTCCGCACCCCACGACCCACCATCCGCACCACGACCACCCACCACCACCCGGACCGAGGAAAGGTCGGTGTCTGACATGACACGAACGGCACGGCGCGGCCTCGCGCTCGCCACCGCCATCACCCTGCTCGTCGCCTCCGCCGCCTGCACCGGGGACGACGGTGGCGGCGGCGGAGGCCCGGTTCCCGGCGTCACGGACACCGAGATCGTGGTGGGCACGCACATGCCGCTCACCGGTCCGGCCTCCGCCGGCTACTCCAAGATCGCTCCCGCCACGAAGGCGTACTTCGACCACGTCAACGCCAACGGGGGCGTGCACGGCCGGAAGATCACCTACAAGATCATGGACGACGGCTACAACCCGGCGAACACGCAGCAGGTGGTCCGCCAGCTCGTCCTGCAGGACAAGGTCTTCGCCATCCTCAACGGGCTCGGCACGCCGACCCACACCGGCGTGCTCGACTTCCTCAAGAGCAACCGGGTGCCCGACCTCTTCGTCGCCTCCGGAAGCCGCAGCTGGGACCAGCCCGACCGGTATCCGGGCACGTTCGGCTTCAACCCCGACTACACGGTGGAGGGCAAGATCCTGGCCCAGCACGTGAAGACCAGCCTGCCGGGGCGCAAGGTCTGCTTCCTCGGCCAGGACGACGACTTCGGCCGCGACAGCCTGGTCGGCGTGGAGAAGGTGCTCGGCGCCGGCACGGTGGCGGCGAAGCAGACGTACGTCACCAGCAACACCAACGTGGCGCCCCAGATCGGCGCGTTCAAGGCGGCCGGCTGCCAGGTGGTCATCCTCGCCACCGTGCCCGGCTTCACCGCCCTGGCCGTCGGCACCGCCGCCCGGCTGAACTTCACGCCGCAGTGGCTGGTCTCCAACGTCGGCGCCGACCACCCGACGCTGGCCAAGCAGCTCGGCGCCGCGGCGGGCCTGCTCGAGGGCATGGTCGGCGCCAACTACCTGCCGATGCAGAACGACGCCGCCGACCCGTGGATCCAGCTCTTCACCAAAATCAACAAGGAGTACAACGGGGACGCGCCGTTCGACGGCAACACCGTCTACGGCATGGCGGTCGGTTACCTCTTCGTGCAGGTGCTCCTCGCCGCCGGCAAGGACCTCACCCGCGAGGCGGTCACCGAGGCCGTCCGCAAGGGCGGCTACCAGGGGCCCGGCCTGGCCCCGCTGCGCTACTCCGACACCGACCACTCCGGCTACGGCGGGCAGCGGCTGACCCGGGTGAGCGGCGGGACGCAGGCCTACTTCGGGCCGACGTACGAGACGGACGAGGGCGACGGGCCGGTACGCGAGCACACCGCCCCGCCGGTGGCGCCGCCGGCCAACGGGGTGCCGACGGCCTCCTGACCGGTCGTACCCGGCACCGGCCGGGCGTGGCGCGTCGGCCTCCCGACCCGCCACGCCCGGCCGGCGTCAGCTCAGCCGCTCGACGACCATCGCCATGCCCTGGCCGCCGCCGACGCACATGGTCGCCAGCCCGATCTCCTGGTCGTGCCAGCGCAGCGAGTTGATCAGCGTGGTGGTGATCCGGGCGCCGGTCATGCCGAACGGGTGGCCCACCGCGATCGCGCCCCCGTTGACGTTGAGCCGGTCCCAGTCGATCCCCAGCTCCCGGGCGCTGGGCAGCACCTGCGCGGCGAACGCCTCGTTGATCTCGACGAGGTCGACGTCGTCGACGGACATGCCGGCCCGGCGCAGCGCCTGCCGCGACGCCGCCACCGGCCCGAGCCCCATGATCTCGGGGGAGAGGGCGCTCAGGCCGGTGGAGACGATCCGGGCCAGCGGGGTGACGCCCAGCTCCCGCGCCCGTACGTCCGACATCACGACGAGCGCGGCGGCGCCGTCGTTGAGCGGGCAGCAGTTGCCGGCGGTCACCGTGCCGTCGGGCCGGAACACCGGCGGCAGCGCCGCCACCGCCTCCAGGGTCACCCCGGCGCGCGGCCCGTCGTCGGCGGCCACCACCGCCCCGCCGGGGACGGTGACCGGGGTGATCTCGCGGGCCCAGAAGCCGTCGGCGATCGCCTTCTCGGCCAGCAGCTGCGACCGTACGGCGAACTCGTCCTGGCTCAGCCGGGACACCCCGCGCAGGTGCGCCACGTTCTCGGCGGTCTGTCCCATCGCGACGTAGACGTCCGGCAGTTCGCCGTCCTCGCGCGGGTCGTGCCAGCCCGACAGGTCGCCGGCCGCCCTGGTCGCGGTGCGCTCCAGGGCTTCGGCGAAGGCGGGATTGGTGGTGCCGGGGTGCCCGTCGGCGCGGCCCCGGTCGTAGCGGGAGACGCACTCCACCCCGACCGAGAGGAAGGCGTGGCCCTCGCCCGCGCGGATGGCGTGCAGGGCCATCCGGGTGGTCTGCAACGACGACGAGCAGTACCGGTTGACGGTCGTGCCGGGCAGGTGGTCCAGCCCGAGCAGGGTGCCGACCACCCGGGCGAGGTTGTGGCCCTGCTCGCCCGCCGGCTGCCCGCAGCCGAGCATCAGGTCGTCGATCTCGCGCGGGTCGAGCGCCGGCACCTGGTCGAGGGCGGCGCGCACGATGGTGGCGGCCAGGTCGTCGGCGCGCAGGTCGCGCAGGGAGCCCTTGCGCGCGCGCCCGATCGGTGACCTGGCGGCGGCGACGATGACGGCTTCGGGCATGGGAGCGTCCTCTCCGGAGGGCGAACTATCTGCATCGACAGTGCTGTTATCCCGAGACGCTGTCAATGGAATGTGACCTGTCCATCGACGTTCCGTCGTTGACGAGTGCCGACCGCCCTCCTACTATCTGCATCGTGAATGCATATTCGGGGCGACTCGCGGGCCGGGTCGCCCTCGTCACGGGCGCCAGTCGCGGCATCGGCCTGGCCGTCGCCCGCCGGCTCGTGGCCGAGGGTGCCCGCGTCGGGCTGACCGCGCGACACCCGGAGGCCCTGGCCGAGGCGGTCGCGGCCCTGGGCGGGCCCGCCCACGCGGTGGCCGTCGCCGGCCGGGCCGACGACGCGGGGCACCGACGGGCGGCGGTCGACGCCGTGGCCGAGGCGTTCGGGCCGGTCGACGTGCTGGTCAACAACGTCGGCATCAATCCGGCGTACGGGCCGCTGGTCGAGCTGGACCTGGCGGCGGCCCGCAAGATCCTCGACGTGAACCTGGTCGGCACGCTCGGCTGGGTGCAGCAGGTCGCCGCGGGGATGGGCGAGCGCGGCGGCTGCGTCGTCAACGTCTCCTCGATCGCCGGCCGCACCCCGTCGCCCGGCATCGCGTTCTACGGGGTGAGCAAGGCCGCCGTCGACCACCTCACCGCGTGCCTGGCCGTCGAGCTGGCCCCGAGGGTCCGGGTCAACGCGGTCGCGCCCGCCGTGGTGAAGACCCGCTTCGCGGCGGCGCTGCACGAGGGCCGGGAGGAGGAGGTCGCCCGGGCGTACCCGCTCGGGCGCCTCGGGCTGCCGCGGGACGTGGCCGGCGCGGTCGCCTTCCTCGCCTCCGACGACGCCGCCTGGATCACCGGGCAGACCCTCGTCCTCGACGGCGGGGTCAGCCTCGCCGGCCGGCCCGCCGGATGACCGCGCCGGGCCCGGGCCGGGGCCGGACGGTCGCCGGGTCGCCCGCGGCTAGACTCGGCGCGGCGGTACGGGCGACGTGACGGCGATGAGGAGGCGGGCGCGGATGGGTGGTGCCGAGGCGCCGGTCCGGGTCGACGGCCGGACCGCCCGGGCCGAACGCACCCGGGCGGCGATCGTCGAGGCGCACCTGGCGCTCATCTCCGAGGGGGACCTGCGCCCGACCGGCGAGCGCATCGCCGAGCGGGCCGGCATCTCGCTGCGGACGCTCTGGACCAACTTCAAGGACATGGAAACGCTGTTCGAGGCCAGCGGCGCGGAGCTGCTCCGGCAGCAGGACGCCGCCCACCGGCCGATCTCGCCGGCGCTGCCGCTGGCCCGGCGGGTCGACGCGTACTGCCGGCAGCGGGCCCGGCTGCTCCAGCTCATCGCCCCGTCGGCCCGCGCCGCCCAGATGCGCGAGCCGGTCTCCGGGCAGCTGCGCCGCAACCGCCTCAAGCACACCGAGCGGGTGCGCGACGAGGTCGAGCAGCTCTTCGCCGCCGAGCTGGAGCAGGCCGGCCCGGACCGGGATCAGGTGGTGCACGCCCTGGTGGCCGCGAGCATGTGGCCGGCCTGGTCGATGCTGCGCGACGGGCTGGGGCTGGGCGTGGACCAGGCCCGCGCGGTGATGACCCGGACGGTCGCCGCCCTGCTGGCCGACATCGGCCCGCGCTGACGCGCGACGTGGGAAGGCGGCGCCGCCGGTCTTTCCATCGGGCTACCGATAGGTAACACTCGATTGCATGGTTACTGCATCGTCAGTGCAATTAGCCGTGTTGCGCGGCCGGGCCGACGAGTGCGCCGCGATCCGGCGCCTGCTGGGTGACCTGCCCACCGGCGGGGGAGCGCTGCTGGTCCAGGGCGAGCCCGGCTCCGGCCGGAGCGCGCTCGTCGACTACGCCCACCGGCACGCCGAGGGCTGCACCATCCTGGCCGGCGCCGGGCTGCCCGAGGAGGCGGCCCTGCCGTACGCGGGGCTGCAACGGTTGCTGGACCCGGTGCTCGACCGGGCCGGCGCGCTCCCCGAACAACAGCGGCGGGTGCTGCTGCGGGCGCTGACCGGCGCGGGCTGCCCCGCCCACCGGCGCCTGGCGCTCTCCCTGGCCGTGCTCGGCCTGCTCGCCGCCGCCGCGCGGGACCGCCCGCTGCTGTGCACGATGGACGACGTGGACCGGGGCGACCAGCCCACCGCGGACGCGCTGGCGTTCGTCGCCCGCCGCCTGCGCCGGTCGTCGGTGGCCGTCCTGCTCACCACGGCTGCGGACGTCCCCCTCGGCGGGATAGCCCGGCACCGGCTCCGCCCGCTCGACGACCGGGACAGCGCCGCCCTGCTCGCCGACCGGCTGGCCGGTCGGCCACCCACGCCGCCCGTGGCCGCCGCGCTCGCCACGGCCGCCGGGGGCAACCCGCAGGCCCTCGTCGACCTGGCCGAGGTGCTCACCCCGGGCCAGTGCCGCGGGGAGGAGCCGGTGCCCGAGACGCCCCCGCCCGACGGCAGGCTCGGCCGCGCCTACCGGGCCCGCCTGGACCGGTTGCCGGCCGACACCCGCCGCGTCCTGCTGCTCGCCGCGCTCGACGAGGACGGGGAGCCGGCCACCCTGGTCCGGGCCGCCCGGGTCGCCGGCACGGCGGTCGAGGTGCTCGCGCCGGCCGAACTCGCCGGCCTGGTCCGCATCGAACCGCGACGGGTCACGTTCCCGCAGCCCCTCGTCCGGACCGTGGTGCGGGCCGCCGCGCCGCTGGCCGAGCGGCGCGCGGCGCACCTGCTGCTCGCCGGCGTGCTCGACGGGGCCGGGCACCGGCTGCGCCGGGCGGGGCACCTCGCCGCCGCCGCCCAGGGCCCCGACCCGGCCCTGGCCGCCGAGCTGGAGCAGGCCGCGACCGAGTGCGGGGGCGCGGGTACGGCGGCCTCGGCCGCGCTGCAACGGGCCGCCGAACTCACCGACGACCCGGCACGCGCCGCCGCCCGGCTGGTGGCCGCCGCCAGGTACGCCTGGTCGGCCGGCCGGACGCACCGGGCCCGACTGCTCCTGGGGAGCCTGCCCGCCGCCGTGGACGCCACCGAGGCGGGCCGGGCCGGGCTGCTGCGCGGCGAGCTGGAGCTGCGCGCCGGCCGGCCCCGGTCCGCGCCCGCCACGCTGCTGGCCGCGGCGGACGCGCTGGCCGGCAACGATCGCGCGCTGGCCCTCGGCGCGCTGGTGCGGGCGGGCGAGGCCGCCTGCTTCACCGGCGACCAGTACCGCTACGCCGACGTCGCCCGGCGGGCGCGGCTGTTGCGCCGCCCCGACGACCCACCCGCGACCGAGCTGCTGAGCGCCTACGTCGCCGGGACCGCGGCGACCCTGCGCGGCGACCACGAGCAGGCCGGGCCCGCCCTGCGCCGGGCGGTCGTCCTCGGTGGGCAGCTGACCGGGCCGGCGCTGACCCCCGGGGCCCTGACCTGCGCGGCGGCGGCCGGGCTGCTGGTGGCCGTGGACGGCGCGGCGCACCGGCTCGCCGAGCGCGCCGTCGAGCTGGCCCGCGAGCGCGGCGAGCTGTCCGCCCTGCCGCGAGCCCTGGAGCTGCGGGCTGCCGCCGAGTACTGGCTGGGCCGGCACGACGCCGCGACGGACAGCTCCCGGGAGGGGCTGCGGATCGCCCGGGACACCGGCCAGGAGAACTGGGTCGGCGTGCACCTGGGCATGCTGGCGGTGCTGGCCGCCGTCCGGGCCGACCGCGAGACCGCCCTGTGCCGGATCCGCGAGATCGGCGAGGACCCGGGCGCGCACAGCCGGCCCCGCGCCCTCGCGCAGTGGGCCCTGGCGGTGCTCGACCTGGTCGACAACCGGCCGGCCGCCGCCGCCGCGCGACTGGCCGCGCTGGCCTGCCCGGGCACGGGCCGGGGGCAGGTGCTGGTCCTGGTGATGGCCACCCCGTACCTCGTGGAGGCCGCCGCCGCCGTCGCGGACCGGCCGGCGGCCGGCGCCGCCCTCGCCGTCTTCGACAGGTGGGCCAGCAGTACGGCGAGCCCGTCGCGCCGGGCCCTCTCCGCGCGCTGTCACGGGCTGCTCGCGCCCCGGGGCAGCGCCGAGGCGGAGCGGGAGTTCCGCACCGCACTGCGGCTGCACCCGACGGACGCCGGCGCGTTCGAGCGGGCCCGCACCGAGCTGCTCCTGGGCCGGGAACTGCGCCGCAGCCGCCGGCCGCGCGCGGCGCGCGAGCACCTGCACGCCGCCCGGGAGGCGTTCACCCTGCTCGGGGCGGCCACCTGGGCGGAACAGGCCACCACGGAGCTGCGGGCGGCCGGGGAGTCGGTCGGCCCGCCGGAGGAGTCGGCGGCGCGGCTGCTGACCGGCCAGCAGCTGCGGATCGCGCAGCTGGTCGCCGAGGGCGCCACCAACCGGGAGATCGCCGCCCGGATGTTCCTCTCCACCCGTACGGTCGACCATCACCTCCGCAACATCTTCCACCGCCTCAACATCCGCTCCCGCACGGAACTGGCCCGCGCCCTCTCCTGACCCCTGCCCACCCCGCCCCTCCCACCCCTCCCACCCCGCCCCTCCCACCCCGCCCCCACCCGGCCCGGCGCCGATCATGCAGTTGTGGTGCCCCGCGAAAGCCGCGAAGGGGCACTGATCGCCCACCACAAGTCCATGATCGACGCCGGTGGGGGTGCGGAGGGGGAGGGGGTGGGGTGGGGGGTTAGGGGAGGATCACGGTGCGGGCGCCCTCGCCGCGGGACATGCGGGCGAAGGCCTCGGGGGCGCCGTCGAGGGTGGTCCGGTCGGTGATCAGGTAGCCGAGGTCGAGGGTGCCGTCGAGCACGGACCGGGCGAGCTCGGGTACGTCCCGGTCCGGGTCGGAGGAGCCGTAGACCGAGGAACGCAGGGTCCGGGCCGAGTGGAAGATGTCCAGCGCGCCCAGCCCGACGATGTCGTCCTTGGCCCCCATGCCGACGACGGTCACCTGTCCACCCCGGCGGGTCGCCCGCCAGGCGGTGCGGATCGTGGCCGCCCGCCCGACGCACTCCAGCGCGTGGTCGACGCCCCGACCTTCCGTCCGCTGCCGTACCGCCCGGTTGAGCGAATCGTCGGCGAGCAGGAAGTCGGTGGCGCCGGCCGCCGTGGCCAGCGCCGCCTTGGTCGGGGAGACGTCGACGGCGAGCACCGGGTCGGCGCCGGCGGCCCGCGCGGCGGCGACCACCGACAGCCCCACCCCGCCGAGGCCGATCACGGCCACCGACTCGCCGGGGGCCACCCCCGCCGTGCGGCGGACCGCGCCGACGCCGGTGAGCACGGCGCAGCCCAGCAGCGCCGCCGCCTCGAAGGGCAGCTCCGCCGGGACTCCGATGACGGCGTCCTGCGGCACCACCACCTCCTCGGCGAGGGCGCCGAGGCCGAGCGTGACGTGCAGCGCCTCGCCGGCCGGCGTACGTCCACGGGGGGCCGAGGGCGACCCGGTGCGCTCGCACAGCCACGGCTCGTCCCGCGCGCAGTACCAGCAGCCGCGGCACGGCGGGGCCCAGTTCAGCACCACGTGCGCGCCGGGCGCGACCCGCGTGACGGCGTCGCCCACCTCGACCACCACCCCGGCCGCCTCGTGCCCGAGCACCAGCGGGTACGGCGGTGCGAGCGTCCCGTCGACCATGGACAGGTCGGAGTGGCAGACGCCGGCCGCCCGGACGCTGACCCGTACCTCGTGCGGGCCGGGTTCCGGCAGCTCGATCTCCTCCACCAGCAGCGGGGCGTCGACGGCCCGGACGACCAGCGCCCTCATCGCTGGATGGCCTTGACCTGGAGGAACTCCTCGAGCCCGTGCCGGCCCAGCTCACGGCCGAGGCCGGACTGCTTGTAGCCGCCGAACGGGGCGAGCGGGTTGAACGGGGCGCCGTTGACGTCGACGGCGCCGGTGCGCATCCGCCGGGCCACCCGCAGCGCCCGTTCCCCGTCGGCCGACCAGACCGCGCCGGCCAGCCCGTACCGGGAGTTGTTGGCGACGGCCACCGCCTCGTCGTCGTCGTCGAACGGGATGACCGCGAGGACCGGGCCGAAGACCTCCTCCTGGGCCAGCGCGCTGTCGGGGTCGACGTCAGCGATCACCGTCGGGGCGACGAAGTATCCCCGCTCCGGCAGCGGGGCGTCCGGCCCGCCGGCGACGAGCCGGCCCCCGTCGGCCAGCCCTCGGGCGACGTGCTCGCGGACGCGCTCCCGCTGTGCCGCGGAGACCAGCGGGCCGAGCCGGGTGGCCGGGTCGAACGGGTCGCCGAGCCGGTAGCCCGCCGCTGCCCTGGCGGCCAGGTCGAGGGCCTCGTCGTAGCGGTCGCGGTGCACCAGCAGGCGGGTCCAGGCGGTGCAGGTCTGGCCGGAGTTGAGGAAGGCGTTGCCGACCCCCACCTTCACGGCCGTGGCCAGGTCGGCGTCGTCGAGGACGATGTTGGCCGACTTGCCGCCGAGTTCCAGGGCGACCCGGGCGATCCGGTCGGCGGCGAGGTGGGAGATCCGCCGGCCCGTGGCCGTCGAGCCGGTGAAGGAGACCATGTCGACGTCCGGGTGCGCGGCGATGGCCTCGCCGACCACCGGGCCGGTGCCGGTGACCAGGTTGACCACCCCGGGCGGGAAGCCGGCCTCGTGGATCGCCTCGAAGAGCAGGTACGCCGTCAGCGGGGTCAGCTCGCTCGGCTTGAGCACCACCGTGCAGCCGGCGGCCAGGGCCGGGGCCAGTTTCGCGACGACCTGGTGCAGCGGGTAGTTCCACGGGGTGATCGCCCCGACCACGCCGACCGGTTCCCGGACCACCAGTGAGTTGCCGACGGTCTCGTCCGCCGGAGGACTGGCGGCCAGCTCGACGTAGCTGTGCAGGACGGTCAGCGGCAGGCCGGCCTGGACCCGGGTGGCGACCTTCAGCGGGGTGCCGAGTTCCAGGGCGACGGTGCGGGCGATCTCGTCGGCCCGGGCGGAGAGCGCGGCGTGCAGCCGGTCGAGGCGGGCGCCCCGCTCGGCGGGCGCGGCGTCGGCCCAGCCGGGGAAGGCGGCCCGGGCCGCCGCGACGGCGCGGTCGACGTCGGCCGCCGTGCCGGCCGGAACGGTCGCGACGACCTCCTCGGTCGCCGGGTTCCGCACCGCGACGGTCTCCCCGGAGCCGGCGGCGAGCCACTGTCCGTCGAGGTAGAAGTCGGTCCGTGCGAGATCCATCGTGCCCCTCACGTACGTCGGCCAAAACTAGCAGCGCAAGTTTTGACTCTAGTACGCGTCGTCGGCCGGCGGGAGGGGTGGCAGCGGCCCGATGTGCTCCTCGTAGGTGCGCGACAGGCCGTGGATGAGCGCGTCGAGGCCCAGCGCGAAGGCGCCCTCGTCCACCCGCTGCTGGTGCTCGGCCAGCCGGTGGGCCTGGGTCAGGTGCGGGTACTGCTCCGCGTACAGCCCGGGGTCCTCGACGAACCCCCGCGCGAACGAGCCCAGCGCCGAGCCGGCCACGAAGTAGCGCATGAGCGCACCGATGTGCGTCGCCCGGGCCGGCGGCCAGCCGGCGGCGACCAGTCCGCCGTAGACCGCGTCGGCCATGGCCAGCGCCGCCGGCCGGCGCCCCGGCCCCCGGGCCAGGTACGGCACGATGTTCGGGTGCGCGGCCAGCGCCGCGCGGTAGGAGTGCCCCCACCGGCGCAGCGCCTCCCGCCAGTCGACGCTGCCGAAGAACGACACGTCCACCTGGCCGGTGACGCTGTCGGCCACCGCGTCGAGGATCTCGTCCTTGGTGGCGAAGTGGTTGTAGAGCGAGGGTCCGCGTACCCCGAGTTCGGCGGCGAGCCGGCGGGTGGAGAAGCCCTCCAGCCCTTCGGCGTCGATCAGCGCGGCGGCGGTCTCGACGATCCGCTGCCGGCTGAGCAGCGCCTGCCGCGGCCGGGGCATCCGGTCCTCCTTCGCTCGGGTGGTCCGTCGCAGACTCTGCCACAACCGGGTCTGGACGGAATTAAACTTGCACCGCTAGTTTAAGCCTCATGGATCTGGAACTGTCCGCCGAGCAGGCGGCGGTCCGCCGGCTCGCCGCGGACTTCGTCGACCGTGAGGTGACGCCGCACGCGGCCACCTGGGACCGCCGCGAGTCCGTGGACCCCGACATCGTCGGCAAGCTCGGCGACCTCGGCTTCCTCGGGCTCACCATCGGCGAGGACGACGGCGGTTCGGGCGGAGACCACCTCTCCTACTGCCTCGTGCTGGAGGAACTCGGCCGGGGCGACTCCGCCGTGCGCGGCATCGTCTCGGTCTCCCTCGGGCTGGTCGCCAAGTCCGTCGCGGCGCACGGGACCCCGGCCCAGCGGGAGCAGTGGCTGCCCCGGCTCTGCTCCGGCGCCGCCCTCGGCTGCTTCGCGCTGACCGAGCCGGACAGCGGCTCCGACGCGGCCGCGCTGACCACCCGGGCTGTCCGCGACGGCACCGACTGGCTGATCACCGGCGCGAAGATGTTCATCACCAACGGCACCACGGCCGACGTCGCGCTGGTCTTCGCCCGCACCGGCGGCCCGGGACACCGGGGCATCAGCGCCTTCCTGGTGCCCACCGACGCGCCGGGCCTGACCCGGCGGGAGATCCACGGCAAGCTGGGCCTGCGCGGGCAGGCCACCGGGGAACTGCGCTTCGACGGCGTACGGGTGCCGGAGTCGGCCCTCCTCGGCGAGGAGGGCGCCGGCTTCCGGCTAGCGCTGGCCACCCTGGCCAAGGGCCGGATGTCCGTGGCCGCCGGCTGCGTCGGCATCGCCCAGGGCTGCCTGGACGCGGCCGTGGGCTACGCCGGCCAGCGCACCCAGTTCGGCAAGCCCATCGCCGGGCACCAGCTCGTGCAGCAACTGCTCGCGGCCATCGCCGTCGACACCGACGCCGCGCGGCTGCTGGTGTGGCGGGTGGCCGACCTGATCGACCGGGGCCAGCCGTTCGCCACCGAGGCGTCGATGGCCAAGCTCTTCGCCAGCGAGGCCGCCGTCCGCGCGGCCAACAACGCGGTCCAGGTCTTCGGCGGGTACGGCTACATCGACGAGTACCCCGTCGGCAAGTACCTGCGCGACGCCCGCGTCGCCACCCTCTACGAGGGCACCAGCCAGATCCAGCAGTTGCTCATCGGACGTGCGCTCACCGGCGTCAACGCCTTCTAGAGCCAGGGAGAAACCGTGACCAGATTCGCCGACCGGGTCGCCGTCGTCACCGGCGCCGCGCAGGGCATCGGCGCGGCCACCGCGCACCGGCTGGCCGCCGAGGGCGCGGCGGTCGCCGTGGTCGACCTCGACGCCGGGCGCAGCCGGGCCGTCGCCGACGAGATCGCCGCCGCCGGTGGCCGGGCCGTCGGCATCGGCTGCGACGTGACCGACGCCGAGGCGGTCGCCGCCATGACCGAGCAGGTGGTCCAGGCGTACGGCGGGCTGCACGTGCTCGTCAACAACGCCGGGATCACCCGCGACAACCTGTTGTTCAGGATGCCGCTGCCCGAGTGGGAGGCGGTGCTGAGGACCAACCTGACGAGCATGTTCCTCTGCTGCCAGGCGGCGCAGGAGCACATGGTGGCCGCCCGCTACGGCCGGATCGTCAACCTCAGCAGCCGCTCCGCGCTGGGCAACCGGGGCCAGGTCAACTACGCGGCGGCCAAGGCCGGCGTGCAGGGCCTAACCGCCACCCTCGCCGTCGAGCTGGGCCCGTTCAACGTCACCGTCAACGCGGTCGCCCCCGGTTACGTGGCCACCGCGATGACCGCCGCCACCGCCGAGCGGGTCGGCAGCAGCCCCGAGGCCCACCAGCGGACTGTCGCCGAGCACACCCCGCTGCGCCGGGTCGCCCAGCCGGCCGAGATCGCCTCGGTCATCGCCTTCCTGGCCAGCGACGACGCCTCGTACGTGAGCGGCCAGACCCTGTACGTCAACGGCGGCGCGCGCTGAGCCGCGCACACCACCGCACCGACCCGGAGGGGACATGGACTTCGCGCTCTCGGACACCGAACGGGCCATCCGCGACACGGCCCGCGACTTCATCACCAGGGAGGTCATGCCGCTGGAGCCGGAGCTGCTGCGGCGCGAACGCGCCCACCGGCCCGGGCTGGAGCCCGACGAGCTGCGCGAGTTGCAGCTCAAGGCGCGGGCGTTCGGCTTCTGGGGGCTGGCCACCCCCGAGGAGTACGGCGGCATGGACCTGCCCGCCGTCACCCAGTCGCTGATCTGGACCGAACTCGGCCGCTCGTACGTGCCGTTCCGCTTCGGCGGCGAGGCCGACAACATCCTGTTCCGGGCCAACGACGCGCAGAGGCGGGAGTTCCTGATCCCGACGATCGAGGGGGAGCGGCGCAGCTGCTTCGCGATCACCGAGCCGGGCGCGGGGTCCGACGCGGCCAACATCAGGCTCAGCGCCCGCCGCGACGGCGGGGACTGGGTGCTCAACGGCGAGAAGACCTTCATCACCGGCGGCAACGAGGCCGACTTCGCCATCGTCATCGCGGTCACCGACCGGGAGAAGGGGGCCCGCAACGGCGGCGCCACGGCCTTCCTGGTGGACCGGGCGATGGGCTGGCGCTCGGAGTTCATCCAGACCATGGGCGAGGGCGGGCCGGCCGCGTTGGTCTTCGACGACGTACGGGTGCCGGAGCGCAACATCCTCGGCGAGCCCGGCCAGGGCTTCACCCTCGCGATGGAGTGGATCGGCAAGGGCCGCTACACCATCCCCTCGCACGCCGTCGGCATCGCCGAGCGGGCGCTGCGGATGGCCATCGACCACGCCACCACCCGGCAGACGTTCGGCCGGCCCATCGGCGACAACCAGGCGATCCAGTGGATGATCGCCGACTCCGAGACCGAGCTGGAGGCGGCCCGCTGGCTCATCCTGCGGGCGGCCTGGACGGTCGACCAGGGCATGGACCCGCGGCACGCCTCCTCGATGGCGAAGCTCTACGGCGCCGGCATGGTCAACCGGGTGGTCGACCGGGTGTTGCAGATCCACGGCGGCATGGGCTACACCCGCGAACTGCCCGTCGAGCGGTGGTACCGGCAGGTCCGGCTCTACCGGATCTTCGAGGGCACCGACGAGATGCAGCGGCTGATCATCGCGCGTGACCTGCTGCGCGGCTACACCCGACTGGGAGGGCAACTGGCATGAGGACCTTCGACTCCGTCGACGAGCTGGCCGCCGCGGTGGGGGAGACCCTCGGCCCGGGGCCGTGGCAGCGGATCGAGCAGGGGCGCGTCGACCTGTTCGCCGACGCCACCGACGACCACCAGTGGATCCACCTCGACCCGGAGCGGGCCGCCGCCGGCCCGTACGGCGGCACGATCGCGCACGGCTTCCTGACCCTGTCCCTGCTGCCGGCGCTGGTGGGCCGGCTCTACCGGGTGCGGGGCGTGCGGATGGGGGTCAACTACGGGCTGAACCGGGTGCGGTTCCCGGCCCCGGTGCGCGTCGGCACGGCGGTCCGGGCCGTCGCCACCATCGCCGAGGTGTCCCCGGTGGCCGGCGGGGTGCAGCTGGTCACCGCCGCGACCGTGGAGTGCGACGTCGGCGGCAAGCCGGTCTGCGTCGCCGAGACGGTGAGTCGGCTCTACGTGGGGCCGCCGGCCTCCTGAGCGCCGGCCGGTGCCGGCCGCGCGTGGCGGGGGCCACACCCTTCGCGCCTCGTTAGTGGGTTTCTGTCGCTTTTATCCATCGTCCGTTCGGTTGATATGGCGACGGCCGTTGGTCTAGGGTGATGGCACTGCGGTCGTCGGTTCCCGGCGTCGCCGCATCTGTGGGACAGGAAGGGCAGCATGATCACCACGACGACCGCGCCGAGCACCACCACCACCACCACCGACGCCGCCACCACGGTCTCCGGTGACGAGACCCGCGCGAGCGAGCTGACCGCCGCTCTCGCCGCCCTGCCGGAGGGGCACCCCGACCGGCCGGCGCTGCGGGCGCGGGTGATCGAGGCGTGGCTGCCGCTGGCCCACCACCTCGCCTTCCGCTACAGCGGGCGCGGCGAGCCCAACGGGGACCTGGCCCAGACCGCGGCCCTCGGGCTGATCAAGGCCGTGGACCGGTTCGACGCCTCCCGGGGCGTGGACTTCGCCGGCTTCGCCATCCCGACGATCCTCGGTGAGATCAAGCGTCACTTCCGCGACCGCACCTGGAACATCCGCGTGCCGCGCCGCCTCCAGGAGCTGCGGCTGCGCATCTCCGAGGCCAACGGCACCCTCACCCAGACGCTCAACCGCGCGCCGACGGTCGCCGACATCGCCGCCCACCTCGGCGTCACCGAGGAAGAGGTCCTGGAGGGGCTCGAAGGCGCCCGCGCCTACAACGCGGTCTCCCTGTCCACCCCGATCGGCGACGGCGACAGCGCCACCGAGCTGGGCGACACCCTGGGCGCCGAGGACGGCGAGTTCGAGCTGGCCGAGCTGCGCGTCGCCCTCGGCCCGGCCCTCGCCACCCTCGACGAGCGGGAGCAGAAGATCCTCACCCTCCGCTTCTACGGCAACCTCACCCAGAGCGAGATCGCGACGCAGGTCGGCGTCTCCCAGATGCACGTCTCCCGCCTGCTCGCCCGCGCGCTGGGCAAGCTGCGCGGCCAGCTCGAGGGCAGCCGCTGACGACATCCCCGTGGCGCGGCGGCACCGTCGCCGTCCCGCCTGGGCGTAGCGTCCTCGTCCGCCCCGCCGTACCCGGCGGGGCGGACGAGTCCGTGCTTCCCGGATCGTCGCTGCCGGTGGCCGGCCCGGTGTCGCGGCCCCCGGCCCGGACGGGTCCCCGACCTGGCCGCCGCCGTCCGACGGGCCTTCCGCCGCACCGGGTACCCGGCCGGTCCGCCCCATAACCGAGGGCGATCGGCCGGTCCCCCCGTGGCCCTGTCTTCCAGGGTGCCGTGTTGGGTGCCGCACCACCGCGTCCGTGCGGTCTCGGCGTCGCGCCCTGTGGTCGCCGGGGGCGGCGGTGCCACCATCAGACCATGGTGGATGTCGATGTATTTCGGCGTGGGGCGCAGGCCCGGGCGGCGGTGATGACGGCGCGGTTGCGCCGGTTGGTGACCTGCGAGTCGCCGCCGGGGCGGGGCCGGGAACTGGCCGCCTGCGCCGACCTGCTCGAGGCGTGGGGCGACGCCGCGCTGGGCCGGCGGGGGCGTCGTGTGGTCCTCGACGGACTGCCGCACCTGCTCTGGGCGGCCCCCGACCAGCGCGTGCTGCTGCTCGGCCACTACGACACGGTCTGGCCGGCGGGCGCCATCCGGGACTGGCCCTTCACGATCACCGGAAGCACCGCGACGGGCCCCGGGGTCTGCGACATGAAGGCCGGGATCGTGCAGATGCTCACCGCGCTGGAACTGCTGCCGGACACCTCGCGGGTGGGGCTGCTGCTCACCTGCGACGAGGAGAGCGGGTCGGCCACCTCCAGGCCGTTGATCGAGGAGCAGGCCCGGCGCTCCGGGGCGGTGCTGGTCGGCGAGCCGAGCACCGAGGGCGGCGACCTGAAGGTCGCGCGCAAGGGCGGCTCGGTCTACCGGATCACGGTGCGGGGCCGGGCGGCGCACGCCGGCGTCGAACCGCACCGGGGCGTCAACGCCGGGGTCGAACTCGCGCACCACGTCCTCGCGGTGCAGGCCTTCGCCGCGGGGGAGACGAGCGTGACCCCGACGGCCCTCACCGCCGGCACGATGACGAACGTGGTGCCCGAGTCCGCGGTCCTCTGTGTCGACGTGCGGGCCTGGACCCGCGAGGAACTGCACCGGGTGGACCGGCTGGTCCGCGAACTGACCCCCCGGCTGCCCGACGCGCGGCTGGCCGTCAGCGGCGGGATCAACCGGTACCCGCTGCCGGCTTCCGTGTCGACGCCGCTGCTGCGGATCGCGCAGTCGGTGGCGGCGGACCTCGGGCTGCCGGCCGTACGCGGCGTCGCCGCCCCGGGCGCCTCCGACGCCAACTTCACCGGCGCCCTCGGCGTACCGACCCTGGACGGGCTCGGCGGGGTGGGGGGCCTGCCGCACGCGCGTGGCGAGTACGTCGACGTCGCGCGGATGCCGGAGCGCACCGCGCTGCTGGCCGCCCTGACGGCCCGGCTCCTCGCCACGCCCGGCCCGGCCGGGGCCGCCGGGGAGCACCGACCGCTCGGCGCGGTACCCGCCGGGCAGGGCTCGTCGACGGACGGGTGAGTCGCCCACCCGCCCGCGCGGCGTCCCGCCCTCCCGCTCCACGCGGCCGGGCCTCCAACCCTTCGCGGACGGTGACGTCCTCGATGACGGGACCGGCGTCGGGGCCGAAGTTCCGCACGGTTGCGTAAACGCGCCCGGTGCCGCTGGGCGATGCTGGATCCGTCGATCACGCGGGAGGCTCTCATGGCTGGAATGACCGGTGACCTCGGACCCGACTCGCCGCCGGCGGCGGCGGGGGACATGGTGCGCGACGCGCGCACCTTCGCCGACCGGATGGCCGCCAGGCGCTCCATCCGGCACTTCTCGCCCCGGCCGGTGCCGATGGAGGTGATCGAGGAGGCGATCCGCGCGGCGGCGACCGCGCCGAGCGGCGCCAACCTGCAACCGTGGCGGTTCGTCGTGGTCACCGACGCGGCCCGCAAGCGTCGGCTGCGGGAGGCAGCCGAGGCCGAGGAGCGCGAGTTCTACGCCCGGCGCGCGTCGGTGCAGTGGCTGGAGGCGATCGCCCCGATCGGTACGGACTGGCACAAGCCCTTCCTGGAGGTGGCGCCGGTCGTGATCGTGGTGTTCGAGGTGCACCAGGGCCCCCGGACCCCGAAGCCCTACTACGTCAAGGAGTCCGTGGGCATCGCGGTCGGCGTGCTGATCACGGCGCTGCACCACGCCGGCCTGGCCACCCTGACGCACACGCCGAGCCCGATGCGCTTCCTCAACGAGGTGTGCGAACGGCCGCCGGAGGAGCGCCCGTACCTGGTCATGCCGGTCGGCTACCCGGCGCCCGACGCGACGGTGCCGGACCTGGTCCGCAAGCCGCTGCCGGAGGTCCTCATCCGGCGGTGACGGCCCGTCGTCCGGGCCGCCGGGGGCGCGACCAGATATCACCGTCGTCGTCAACAATCAATGACCCGGGCGTCACAAAGCGCCGCACGTTGGAAGATGCCGCGCTGCGCCGTGGCAACCAAGATTCTCTTCGCAACTCCTGTGACGGACCGATCGGTGATCTACCGGCCGGCGGTGCGTCCGGGTCTTCGCGGGCTTCGGGGGCCCCGCCCCCACCCCGGCCCGGGCTGACGCTCTCCGCCGCCGGTCGTGCCCGGCTCGACCAGAAAGGGTGTACATGTCCGTGGATTCGATGGAGGTCGCTGGCCTCCGGGACGCATGGGTCAGGCTTGGCGACACGGAGCTGACCTCGCGCCTGCTCGTCGGTATCGAGCAGTACACGTCGCCGTCGGTGATCCGTCAGGTGCTCGAGGCGACCGGTTCGCAGGTCTTCATCACCACCGTGGACCCCGACAACAACCGTTCGAGTCTCCTGCTGTCCGACCTGGCCGACGAGATCCCCATCGAGAAGTACCTGTGGATCGGCACGACCTCGTTCGCCCGGTCGGCCGAGAGCGCGTGGAAGACCGTACGCATCCTGCACGACGCCTACGGCATCACCGTGTTCAAGCTGGACGTCCGCGGCCGGACCAACGAGCCGGACAACCGCGCCACCGTCGAGGTCGCCGCCCAGCTGCGCGAGCAGGGCTGGGAGGTCATGCCGTTCATCCTGCCCGACCTCGCCGTCGCCAAGGAGCTGGAGGCGCTCGGCTGCGCGTCCCTGCGCGTGATGAGCGCCCCCGTGGCCTCCGGCCACGGCATCCCGAACCCCGGCCCGATCCGCCAGATCATCGACACGGTCGACATTCCGGTGGTCGTCGAGGGCGGCCTGGGCAGCGCCCGGCACGCCACTCTGGCGATGGAGCTCGGGGCGGCGGCGGTCCTGGTCAACACCGCCCTGGTGAAGGCCCGGGAGCCGATGCTGATGGCGCGGGCGATGAAGCACGCCGTGGAGGCCGGCCGGCTGTCGTACCTGGCCGGTGCCATGCCCGGCGACGAGATCCCCTACTGACCGAGGAGCCGACCATGGCCGTCGAGGTGTGCGTCCCGACCGTGTTCCGCAACTACACCAGTGGCAGCAAGTACGTGACCGCGGACGGCTCGACCGTCGCCGAGGTGCTGGCCGACCTCGAGGCCCGGCACCCGGGGCTGGGCAGCCGCGTGATGGGGGAGGACGGGCAGCTGCGCCGCTTCGTCAACCTCTACATCAACGACGTCGACGTGCGTACCAGCGGAATGCTCGACTCCCGCCTGCGCGACGGCGACTCGCTGACCATCCTGCCCGCCGTGGCGGGGGGCTGATGGCGTCCGGACCGGTCCCTGTCTTCGCCGGTGTCCTGTTCGACCTGGACGGTGTCCTGATCGACTCGACCGAGGCCATCCTGTCGCTGTGGCGGGGCCTGGCCGCCGAGCACGATCGGGCGCTGTCCGCGTCGGCGATCCGCGACGACGTGCTCGGCTGCTCCCCGGAACACTCGGTCTCGGCGCTCTTCGGCGACCTCGACCCCGACACGCGGGAGGCTATCCTGCGCCGGGTGCGGGTCGCCGAGACCGACCTCGCGTTCGTCGAGGTGCCGAACGCCCGGGAGATCCTGGCGGCGCTCGGCGGCGCCGGTGTCCGGCTCGCGCTGGTCACCGGCGCGTCCGCGCGCCGGGCCCGCCGGGTGGTGGAGCACCTGGGCGTCGCCGCGGCCTTCGACGCCATGGTCACCTGGGGCGAGACGGCGCGCGGCAAGCCGGCACCGGACTGCTACCTGCTCGCGGCGCGCCGGCTCGGGCTGGCGCCGGCGGACTGCCTGGTCGTCGAGGACGCGCCCAGCGGCGTACGCGCGGCCTCGTCCGCCGGGGCGGTGACCGTCGGCGTCGGCGACCCGCCGGCCCTGCGGGCCGCCGGGGCTACCTGGACCGCGCCGGACCTCACCGCGCTGGGCGTGGCCAGGGGCGCCGGCACGGTCGAGCTGCGCCTCGCCGGTGCCCCGATCGCCGGCCTGTCCACGGCCGCGGGGCCGGCCACGCTGTCGGGGACGCCGGCGTGAGCGCCGGCCGCCCGCTGCGGGTCTTCTTCGCCACCTCCGAGGTGGCGCCCCTGGTCAAGGTCGGTGGCCTCGGGGACGTCGCCCGGGCCCTGCCCCGGGCGCTGGCCGGCCGGGGGCATGACGTCCGGCTGTTCCTGCCCGGCTACGCGGGGCTGCCGGACGGCCGCCGGGTCGGCACGGTGGCGGTCGCGGCGGGCTCGGCGCGCGCCGAGTTCACCGTCGACGACCTGGGCGACCACGACGGCGTCCGGTACCTCACCCTGCGGACGCCGCAGCATCCCGACTGGCAGCGTCCCGAGGGGTACGTGGAGAAGCACCTGTCGTCCTTCGTGCTGTTCTCCCGGGCGGTCGCCGAGCTGGCCGTCCGGTCGGCCAGCCCGCCCGACGCGGTGCACTGCAACGACTGGCACGTCGGGCACGTCCCGGCGTACCTGCGCACCCTCGACGCGGCGCCGCGGACCGTGATGACCATCCACAACCTCGCCTACCAGGGGTTGTTCCCGCACGACAAGGCCGACGAGCTGGACCTGACCCGCTACGGCACGGGCAACCTGCTGGCTCAGGGCATCCGGTACGCCGACGCGGTGACCACCGTCAGCGCCCGCTACCGGGACGAGACGCTCGCCCCCGCGCACGGGGTCGGGCTGCAGGGGCTGCTGCGCGCCCGGGGCGAGGACTACCACGGGATCCGCAACGGGGTCGACTACGACGACTTCGACCCCGCCACCGACCCGCACCTGCCGGCCCGCTTCGACGTGCACGACCTCGCGGGCAAGGCGGTGGCGAAGCGCGCGCTCCAGCAGCGCAGCGGCCTGGCGACGGATCCGGACGTGCCGCTGTTCGCCTTCGTCGGCCGGTTGGTCGACCAGAAGGGCGTCGACCTGCTGCTGGAGGGCATCGACGAGATCGCCGCCCTCGGCCTGCAACTCGTCGTCGTCGGCGTCGGCGCCGAGTACGAGCGGTCGTTCCGCCGCGCCGCCCGCTACCACCCGCACGTCGCCTACCACCCGGACAGCGGCGAGGCGATCGCCCGGCTGGCGTACGCCGGCTCGGACGCCTTCCTGGCCCCCTCCCGGTTCGAGCCGTGCGGGCTGGCGCCGCTGATCGCGCTGCGCTACGGGTCGGTGCCCGTGGTGCGACGGGTCGGCGGCATGGCGGAGACGGTCGCCGCGACGGGGCTGGGCTTCTCGTTCGACGGCTACCGCGCGCCCGACCTGGTCGACCTGCTCGCGGACGTGGTCGCGCGCTGGGCCGACCGGCAGACGTGGGCGCGGTTGCGGGAGCGCGGCATGCGGGCCCGGTTCTCGTGGGACGAGGCCGCCGAGCGGTACGAGCAGTTGTACGTGCGCGTGCCGGCCCCCGCCGGCGCCCCGGCGCACGGGACAGGACGGGAGGACGACTCGGGTGCCGGTCAACCGACGTAGCGGGATCCTGCTGCATCCCAGCTCACTACCGGGCCGGTTCGGGGTGGGTGAGTTCGGGCCGGCCGCGATCGAGTGGCTGGACTTCCTCGCGGCCGCCGAGCAGAGCGTGTGGCAGATGCTGCCGCTCAACCCCGTCGGCGCGGACGGCTGCCCGTACCAGGCCAGCTCCACACTGGCCGGCAGCCCGCTCTACGTCAGCGTCGAGCGGCTGCGCGACGAGGGCCTGCTCACCGCCGCCGACCTGGCGGCCGTGCCGGCGCTGCCGCCGGACACCGTGGACTACCCGGCGGCGGGCGCCGTCAAGGCCGACCTGCTGGCCCGGGCGTACGCGGCGTTCACGCCGACCGCCGGCAGCGAGGCGTTCGCCCGGGAACAGGCGTGGTGGCTGGACGACTACGCCCGCTACATGACCCTGCGGGAGCGGCACGGCGGGCCGTGGACGAGCTGGCCGGCGCCGTTGGCCCGGCGGGACCCGGACGCGCTGGCCCGGCTCGACGACACCGAGCGGGACCGCCTCGACTACTACCGTTTCGAGCAGTACCTCTTCGCCTCGCACTTCACCGCCGTCCGCGACCACGCCCGCCGGCTCGGCATCGAGCTGATCGGCGACGTGGCCATGTTCGCCGGCACGGACAGCTGCGAGACGTGGGCGGCTCCGGAGCTGTTCCAGCTCGACGCGGCGGGTCGTCCGACCGCCGTGGCCGGGTTCCCGCCCGACGAGTTCAGCACCGACGGCCAGGTCTGGGGCAACGCGCTGTACCGCTGGGAGCTGATGGCGGAGGACCAGTACGCCTGGTGGGTCGACCGGATCCGCCGGATGACCCAGCTGTACGACATGATCCGGCTCGACCACTTCCGGGGCTTCCTGCGCTACTGGGCCGTGCCGGAGGGCCGGCCGGCGAGTGCGGGGCAGTGGCGCGACGGGCCGGGCCCGTCGCTGTTCCAGGCCGTCCGCAAGGAGCTCGGCGAGGTGGTGATGCTGGCCGAGGACCTGGGACCGGCCTCGGCCGAGGTGCAGCAGCTGCGCATCGACGCGGGCATCCCGGGCATGCGGCTGCTCCAGTTCGCCTTCGCCGGCGACGAGAACCAGCATCTGCCGCACCACTACCCGACCGACTGCGTGGCGTACACCGGGACGCACGACAACGACACCACACTGGGCTGGTGGGAGGAGTCGAGCGCCGACCAGCGGCTGCGGGTGGAGCGCTACCTCGGGGGCGTGCCGGACGGCATCTGCTGGTCGATGGCGCGGGCGGTCTTCGCGTCGGTGGCCGAGCTCGCCGTCCTGCCGTTGCAGGACGTGCTGGAGCTGGGCCCCACGGCCCGGATGAACGTGCCGGGGCAGGCCGAGGGGAGCTGGCGGTGGCGGTTCCGGATGGAGGCGCTGACCCCGGGCCTGGAGTTCCGGCTGCGCCGGCTGACCGAGACGTACGGCCGGGACCGGCGGGCGTCCACCCGACGGGCCAGGGGGTTCACCGGCTGATGGCGGCACCGACCTCCACGTACCGTCTCCAGTTCGGTCCCCATCTCGGCCTCTCCGACGCCGTCGCGCTGACCGACTACCTGGCCGACCTCGGTGTCGGCGCGCTCTACGCCTCCCCGCTGCTCGCGGCGGCGCCGGGCTCGACGCACGGCTACGACCTGGTGGACCCCACACGTGCCGACCCGGGCCGGGGCGGCGAGCGGGCCCGGCTCGCGCTCGCCGGCCGGCTCGCCGAGGCCGGGCTCGGCTTCGTGGTCGACGTGGTCTGCAACCACATGGGCGTCGCCGACGCGGCGGCCAACCCCTGGTGGTGGGACGTGCTGCGGCACGGGCCCGAGTCCCGCTTCACCCGGTTCTTCGACGTCGACTGGTCGGCGGGGCCGCTGTTGCTGCCCGTGCTGGGCGACGACGGCGACGGCGGCGCGGCGGCCGAGGGGGAACTGAAACTCGCCGACGACTCGCTGGTCTACCACGAGCACCGGTTCCCGCTCGCGCCCGGCACCGGGCACGGCACGGTGACGCAGGTGCACGGCCGGCAGCACTACCGGCTGGTGTCCTGGCGCCGGGGGGCGGCCGACCTGACGTACCGCCGGTTCTTCAACATCGACACCCTGGCCTGCCTGCGCACGGAGGATCCGGAGGTGTTCGAGGCGCTGCACGCCGAGACGCTGCGCTGGGTGCGGGAGGGGCAGGTCACCGGGCTGCGGATCGACCATCCGGACGGCCTGGCGGATCCCTCGGGCTACCTACGGCGGCTGCGCGCGGCGGCGCCCGGGGCGTGGATCGTCGTGGAGAAGGTGCTGGGCGCCGGCGAGGAGTTGCCGGCGGGCTGGCCGGTGGACGGCACCACGGGCTACGACGCCCTGGCCGAGATCTCCGGCGTCTTCGTCGCCCCGAGCGGCCGGCAGCGGCTCACCGAGGCGGCCGGCCTGACCGGCACCGCGCTGGCCGATGTCGTACGCGAGGCGCGCGAGCAGGTCGTCGCGACGATGCTGGTCGCCGAGGCGCGACGGGTGGAGGCGCTCGTCGCGGCGCTGCTGCCCCGCTGCCCGGCCGCCGACCGCGCGGACGCCGTGCGGGCCCTGCTGGTGGAGTTCCCCGTCTACCGGTCCTATCTCCCGCAGCACCGCTGGGCGCTGGACGAGGCGGTCGAGCGGGCCGCCCGGCGCCGGCCGGGGCTGCGCGAAGTCCTCACCGCCGTGCGGGACGAGATGGTCGCCCGGCCGACCGGCCCGCTCGCGGTGCGGGTGCAGCAGGCGACCGGCCCGGTGATGGCCAAGGGCGTCGAGGACACCGCGATCTACCGGCACAACAGCCTGGTCGCGGTCAACGAGGTGGGCGTCGACCCGGGCCGCTTCGGGGTGTCGCCCGGTGAGCTGCACGCGGCGAACGCGGCGAGGGAGGCCGGCTGGCCCGCCACCATGACCACCCTGTCCACCCACGACACCAAGCGGTCGGAGGACGTACGGGCCCGCCTGGCGGTGCTCAGCGAGCTGCCGGAGGCGTACGCCGAGCGCTTCCGCCGCTGGTCGGCCCGGCAGCCGTTGGGCGACCCCCTGCTCGAACCGCTGGCGTGGCAGACCCTGCTCGGCGCCTGGCCGATCGGCCCCGAGCGGCTCTCCGCGTACCTGCTCAAGGTCGCCCGCGAGACGCGGATCCGCACGAACTGGCACGATCCCGACCCCGACTACGAGCACGGCGTCACGAGCTGGCCCGCCCGGGTGTTCGCCGACGAGTCCCTCACGGCGGAGGTCCGTGCCTTCGTCGACCGGATCGCCGCGCCCGGTTGGTCGAACTCGCTGGGCCAGAAGCTGCTCCAGCTCGCCGGTCCCGGGGTGCCCGACGTCTACCAGGGCACCGAGCTGTGGGACTACTCGCTGGTCGACCCGGACAACCGCCGGCCGGTGGACTTCGCGGCCCGCCGGCGGCTGCTCGCGGAGATCGACGCGGGACGGACGCCGCCGGTCGACGCCACGGGGGCGGCCAAGCTGCTGGTCACCTCCCGGGTGCTGCGGCTGCGCCGGGACCGTCCGGGGCTGTTCCGCGGTTACCGACCGGCCCGTGCGGAGGGCGGCGCGGCGGAGCACCTGGTCGGCTTCTCGCGCGGCGGTGACTGCGGCGTCGTGGCGCTGGCCACCCGGCTGCCCGTACGGCTCGCCGAGCGGGGCGGTTGGGCCGACACCGTGGTACCCCTGCCCGGTGACGCCGACGGCTGGGTGGACGTGCTCACCGGCGCCCCGGTCCGTTCGTCGGCACCCCGTGTCGAGGACCTGTTCGGCCGCCTGCCGGTGGCACTGCTCGTCAAGAAAAGAGGATCATGAGCGTCGACGTGGAAACCACCGGCCGGCGACGGTCGATGGCGGCCCTGCTCGGTGGGGTGGCCGCCACCAACACCTCCATGGTGGGGGCCAGCACGGCGTCCACGCTGATCGGCGCGGAGCGGCTGACCGAGACCTGGAGCGGCGTGCCGAACGCGGCCGGCGTGCTGGGCACGGCGGCCGGCACGCTCTGGCTGGCCGCGTTGATGGCGCGTCGGGGCACCCGTTCCGCGCTGTCGCTGGGCTACCTGGTCGCGATCGTGGGCGCGGCGGTGTCCGGCGCCGCGGTGGCCTCCGGGCAGGTGTTGCTGCTGATCTTCGGCATGGTGCTGCTCGGGGTGGGCAACGGCGGGGCGCAGCTGTCGCGGTACTGCGCGGCGGACCTGTACCCGCCCCGCCGGCAGGGGCTGGCCGTCGGGGTCATCGTCTGGGCGGGCACCGTCGGGGCGGTCTTCGGGCCCAACCTGATGGATCCGAGCGCGAACGCCGCCAGCCGGCTGGGCCTGCCGGACCTGGCCGGGCCGTTCCTCGTGGCCCTGCTGGCGGCCGGCATCTGCGTGCTCGCCTCCGCCGCCATGCCCCGGTCGCGGACCGCGGCCCGGCGCGGCGCCTCCGATCCGACCCCGGCGCAGGTGTGGCGGCACCCGGTGGTGTCCGTCGCGCTGGTGTCCATGATCGCCGGGCAGTTGGCCATGGTCGCCCTGATGACCATGACGCCGCTGCACATGAGCAGCAACCACCACGGCCTCACGGCGGTGGGCGTGGTGCTCAGCGGCCACATGATCGGCATGTTCGCGCTGGCGCCGCTCTCCGGCTATCTGTCGGACCGCTTCGGCGGCCGGGCCGCGGTCCTGATGGGCATCGGCCTGCTGGTCACCTCCGTCGTGGTGGCGTCCTGGCCGGCGGCCCACAGCAGCGGCCTCACCCGCCTGGTGGTCTCGCTCTTCCTGCTCGGTTGGGGCTGGAACCTCACCTTCGTCGGCGGTAGCGCCCTGCTCACCCAGGCGCTGACCCCGGCCGCGCGGCGGGCGGTGCAGGGCCGGGTGGACGCCCTCGTGTGGGCCGCCTCGGCCGTGGCCAGCGTGGTGGCCGGGGTGGTGCTGGCGACCACCAACTACGTGGTGCTGTCGGTCGCCGCCGGGGTCGTCTCCCTGATCCCGGTGCCGATGCTGCGCCGCCGGCCGCCGGCCGAGGAGCCGGCGACCGCCGCCGAGCACGCCGACGCGGTGCGCTGACCGGGCGCGACGCGGCACGCGCGAAGGTGCGGCCGTCGGGCGCGGCGGACGATGCTGGGTGCGGCGCGGGCCTCGTACCGCCCGGTGCCGGCCGCGCCCCTGGGGCCGCCGGTGCCCGGTGGGTTCCGCCGGTGCCGGCCGACAAGCCACCTCCCGCTGGACGCTAGGAGAACCTGATGACAGTCGCGTTGGAACGTGCCGGCGTCACGACGTTCCGGGGTCGCCCGGTCACGCTGCTCGGGCCGGAGGTGCGCGTGGGTGATCCCGCGCCTGCCTTCACCGCGCTGGCCAACGACTTCTCGCCGGTCGACCTGGCCTCGTCGGCCGGTACGGTGCGGATCCTGTCGGTGGTGCCGTCGCTCGACACCGGCGTCTGTGACCAGCAGACGCGGCGGTTCAACGAGGAGGCCGCCGCCCTGCCGGGGGTGAGCGTGCTGACCATCTCCGTGGACCTGCCCTTCGCACAGGCCAGATGGTGCGGCAACGCCGGCATCGAGGGGGTCCGGACGGCCTCGGACCACCGCGACCTGTCCTTCGGGCTCGCCTACGGCGTGGTGATCGCGGAGTTCCGGCTGCTCGCGCGGGCGGTCTTCGTGGTCGACGCCGAGGACCGCGTCGTGCACGTCGAGTACGTGCGCGAGGTCGGCGAGCACCCGCGCTACGAGGAGGCGATCGCCGCGGCGAGGACGGCGTCGTCCCGCTGAACCGCCCCGGGTCGCCACCCCACCACCACACGAACGCGGTGACCACGACGTCGGTACGTCGTGGTCACCGCGTAACCCTGTCCGGCACCGGCACCGGCACCGGCACCGGCACCGCTCCCGTTTGCGGCCGTGCGCGCGCCCGCGCCGGGCCTCGCGCTTCCGGTCACGCGCGCGTCGACCGCGTCCCCACCGGGTGCGCCCACCGGCCGCGTCCCCGTCCCCGTCGAAGGCGGCCGACGGGTGCGGCCCGACGGGTGCGGCGCCCCGGAATCGGCCCGTCGGGTGGGGCCCACCGGAAGCGGCGCCCCGGAATCGGCCCGTCGGGTGGGGCCCACCGGAAGCGGCGCCCCGGAATCGGCCCGTCGTGCCGGCATGAGCCGGCACGACGGGCCGTAGCGGGTGAACGGCAGCGATCCCCGCGGGTGTGGACCCGCCTCAGCCGCGGTCGCGTGCCGGGGGACGGGCCACCGGGCCGGACGGGGTGGCGACGGAGCCGGCCGGCTGCTTGCCCGCCCGCAGCACGCGCAGCATCACCGAGGGGCGCATGATCGCCTGCGGCGGGTCGATCAGCCCGGCCACCCGCAGGAAGGCGTCCGTGACCCGGCTGTCCCGGGTGGCGGCGGCGTGCACGCGGGCGATGTAGGCGTTGGCCATCCGCACCTTGAACGGGCGCGGGCCCTCCACCCGCGGGTGGGCCAGGTCGCCGCCGGCGGCGACCTCCCACGGGGCGTCGAGCTGCCGGGAGATGTCGGCGAAGAAGGCCCGTGGCCGGGGCGCCCCACCGCCGGCGAGGTGCCGGCGCAGGACCAACGCCTCCAGGGCGGCGACGGTCATGCCCTGGCCGTAGACCGGGTTGAACGTGCAGACCGCGTCGCCGACCACGAGCAGCCCCTCCGGCAGCCGGGACACCCGCTCGTAGCGGCGCCGGACGCTGGCCGGGAACCGGAACGAGGCCGGCTCGTCGAGGAACTCGGCGTCCCGGACGGCGTCGATGATGTCGGGCACGGGCAGCGAGGCCGCGTACGCCAGGAAGCCCTCCCGGTCGGTCGGGGGCTCGTCGCCGAGGATGCCGGTGAGCGAGAGCAGCCCGGCGTCGCCGCCCAGCGTGGCGAGGAACGCGCCGCGCGGATGGGCGGGGGTGGCCACCGGGTTGATCGAGACGTCGCCGTGGAACGGGTCGTGGGAGAAGCGGAACCGCGCACTGGTGTAGGTGAGCCCGATCTTGATCCGCTCCTCCGGCACCGGGCCGTGGCCGAGTTCGGTCAGCCAGGTGGGGGTCCGGGAGCCGCGGCCGGTGGCGTCCACCACCAGGTCGGCGTCGATCACCTCGGCGACGTCGGCGCTGCGGTGGTAGATGCGTACGCCGGTGATCCGGTTGCCGTCGGCGGTGGCGACCGGGGCGACGACGTCGGCGTCCTCGACGAGCCGCACCCCCGACAGGGCCAGCACCCTGCGCCGCACCAGCGCCTCGATGCCCGGCCGGTAGCCCCCGACCACCAGCAGACCGGTCTCCGCCGGCTTCAGCCGGTGGCCGTTGAAGTACCAGCGAATCTGGGTGCCCAGGTCGCCCGAGCGCAGGCCGGCCGCGGTCGCCTCGTCGGTGAAACCGGGCAGCAGTTCCTCGATGGCCTGCTGACCCCGGGCGAGCAGGCCGTGCAGGTGCCGCCCCTGCGGTGCGCCGCGGCGCACCTCGGTCGCGTCGGCGAGCCGGTCCCGGTCCACCAGGACCACCTCCCGGTACGCCTCGGCGAGCACCTTCGCGGCGAACAGCCCGGCCATGCTCGCGCCGAGGACGACGGCCCGGCCTCTCGCGGTGTCGCTCATCGTGTGGTTCCTCTCGGTTCGCCGCCGGACGGACCTCCCGCCCGGTACAGGGGGTGCCGGTCTGCGGTCGCTCTCACTCGGCCGCTACTGCGGGGGCGGCCGGCTCGGTGCTGCGCGGCGCCCACCGCGCCGCCTCGCGGCCGGCCGGGAGCTGCTCGCGTACCGTCTTCGGCGCCTGGGCCCCCGGGTCCACGGGCGCCCGGCCCAACCACGGCCGCAGCCCCGACGCCGGGCGCTCCACCACGTAGAAGCTCAGCGTCGCCGTCACCACGCTGGCACCGGTCACCGCTGCGGTGACGAGCCAGAAGTTGCCGGTGCCCAGCGGAGTGCCGGTCGCCCCGTAGTAGACCCACAGGTAGAAGACGTGCCAGAGGAAGACCCCGTAGGAGATCCGGCCGAGGAAGCGCAGCACGGGGTTGGACAGGGCCGCCCGCATGTAGCCGGGACGGCCCGCCGGCAGGGTCAGCGGCGCCACCAGCAGCAGGGAGATGACCAGGTAGAGAGTGTGGTCGACCATCGCCGAGCCCAGCGGCGGGTAGTTCATCTCGTTCGGGCCGCCCAGGGGGGAGCAGGCCGCCGCGTACGCCAGCGCCGCGCCGATCCACGCGGCGCCCGGGTGCCGGATGAGGAATCGGTACGCGGTCGGCGTCCGCTCGGGCGTCACCTCGGCGACGGCGGAGAGGGTCGCCAGGATCATGCCGACCGCCAGGTAGCCCATGTACTCGGTCGGCCAGAGATGCTGCACCGGGAAGGCGCCCATCGAGGGCAGGTGGTGGTACACGGCGAAGCCGGCGCCGGTCAGCACCAGCGCGCCCAGTGGCACCAGCAGCCGCCTCGCGCGGGTCCCCGGGTCGGCGGCGCGTACCGCCCAGCGGCGCAACGCCCAGGCCAGCAGCGGCAGGGTGACGTAGAACGCGACCTCGGTCGCGAGGCTCCACGTCTGCTCCATGCCCGTGGGCATCGCGTTCGGCTGGTAGACGTGCAGCACGAGCAGCGAGCGCAGCACGTACCACAGCCCGGTGAGGGCGTCGGCGTTGAGCACGAGCAGCGCCGTCACGGCCAGCGCCCAGTACGCCGGCAGGATCCGCAGGGCCCGCCGCCAGAAGTACGGCTTCAGCGCCATCGACGGCCGGTCGGTGAGGGTGGCCAGCGCGAAGGGCCGGTAGAGCACCAGCCCGGAGAGGACGAAGAAGATCGGCAGGCCGACGTCCATGGTGTTGAAAATCGGTCCGGCGACCGGGTTGCCGGCCGCGCCGTACATGTCGGAGGCGATCATGCCCGTGGTCAGCGCGATGTGGGTCAGCATGACCATCACGGCGGCGACCCCGCGCATGCCCTCCAGCTCGGGGAAGAAGATCCTCGGTCGGGCCCGCTCGCCGATGGCGGATGTCGTCCCCGGCGTGTCCCCTCGCACTGTTGTCATAGTCGCTCCTCACGCGCCCGTACTGTCCGAAAAGGATCTGTTGAGCCTTGCCTCGGCAGATCCGGGCGCCCCGGCGCGTCCGTCCGCTCCACTGTCGGATCGTGCTGCTCCGCCGGACCCGGCGCACCTTCCACCGTGCGCAACCCCGCGCCCGGCGACGGGATGAGCGCACGACGGGAGATGCGGGGCCCAGAGGGGCCGGACGACGATCCCTGATGACCAGGCACCACCGATGACCGCCGCACGTGCGGCGGACCGAAGCGGCGGAGGGGACACAGGGTGGGCGAGAAACGTGCGGCAACCGGTAGCGGAGGGCGCGGCCGAAGGGCCGTCGCGGTCGGGAGCGTGGCGGCCCTGGCGGCAGTACTGGTGATCACCGGGCAGCAGACCCCCGCGGTCGCGGGCGGAGACGCGGAACCCGCGCCGGCGCCCGCCAGCCAGTCCGACCATCGGGTCACCCTGATCACCGGTGACCGGGTCACCGTCTCCCCGGACGGCGCGCGGGTCACCGTGACCGCCGCCCCGGGCCGCGCCGGCACCCGTTTCACCAGCCACCGCGCCGGCGGGCACCGCACGGTCCTCCCGGAGGACGCCCGCCCGCTGGTCGCCGCCGGGCTGCTGGACCGGCGCCTGTTCGACGTCACGGCGCTGGTCCGGGCCGGCTACGACGACGCCCGCAGCCCCGGGCTGCCGCTGATCGTGTCGCGACGCGGCGCCGATCCCGCGGCCGGTCTGACCGGGCCGGGGCTGCGCACGACCGGCCGGTTCGCCGTAGCCGGGATGAGCGCGGTGACCGTGGCCAAGACGGACGCCGCCTCGGCCTGGTCGGCGATTCGCGAGCAGCGGGCAGGCATCGAGAGGATCTGGCTGGACAGGCCGTTGACCCCGGCGCCCGTGCCGGCGCCGCCCACCGAACTGCCCCCGGCTCTGTCGGCGGGTGGCGCCGCGCCGACCGTGGCCGTGCTGAGCACCGGCGTCGACGCCGAGCGGGCCAGGCCGGCCGCCCGGGTGGCGCGTCGGCAGGTCTTCGCCGGCGCGAGCACCGGTGACCGGCACGGACACGGCACCCGCACCGCCGCCGCCGTGCCCGGGGCGACGCTGCTCGACGGCAAGGTCTGTGACGACGACGGCCGGTGCCCGGAGTCGGCGATCCTGGCCGGCCTGGAGTGGGCCGCCGGCCGGGCCGACGTCGTCGACCTCGGCGTCGGTGGCGCGGAGCAGTTCGGCACCGGCCCGCTCGGCCGGGCGATCGAACGGATCGGCGACCGCACCGGGGCCCTCGTGCTGGCTCCCGCAGCGGACGGGGCTGCCGGAGCGATCGCCACCCACGACGGGGCCGCCGGGCGTGCGACCGGGCTGCCGGCCGGCACGGTGACGGGCGCGGCACTGCTCGCCCAGCGTCACCCGGACTGGTCCGTGGACCGGCTCCGCGCCGCCCTCGCCGCCTCCGCGGTGGACGGTGCGCTCGACGCGGCGGCGCTGGCCCGGCGGAACGTGCTCCCGGCCACGGCCTCGCTCGCCTTCGGGGTGCAGCAGTGGCCGCACGCCGACGACCGCCCGCAACAGCGGACGCTCACCTGGCACAACCACGGCGACCGGCCCGTCGAGCTGCGGCTCGACGTCGCGCTGACCGGCCCCGACGGCACGCCCGCCCCCGCCGGGGCGCTGCGGCTCGACGCGACCACGGTGACCGTGCCGGCGGGCGGGTCGGCCGGCGTCGCCGTCACCGCCGACACCCGCCACGACGGGCCCGACGGCCGCTACACGGGCACCGTCACCGCCACCCCGGCGGGCGCGCCCGACCTGGCCGTGCGCTCGCGCGTCGAGGTGGAGAAGGAGGTCGAGAGCCACACGCTCACCGTCCGGCACCTCGGGCCGGACGGGCGGCCCACCGGCCGGGCCGAGACCATGGTGCTGGACCTCACCGGCGAGCTGAGGGCGTTGCTGTACGGCGAGGACGGCACCGCCACCGCCCGGCTGCCGAAGGGCAGCTACGTCCTCGTCGGCGACGTGGTCGACTTCGGCGACACCGACTCGACCTGGCACCGCCTCGTCCAGCCGGAGCTGGCCCTCGACGCCGACGCCACGGTGACCGTGGACGCCCGGCGGACCGCCCCGGTACGCACCACCGTGCCCCGCCCCGAGGCGCGGACAGCCGTGGTCGACCTCGGCTTCGACCGGCGCGCCGAGGACGGCACCGGGTTCGCCCTCGCCCTGGCCCTCAACGGCTTCAACGGCCTGCGCTCCGGGCAGATCGGCCCCGACCTGCCCGCCGAGCGGATGACCGGCTACCTGCACTCCACCTGGGCCGTGCCCGGCCCGGCGGGCGACTTCCGCGACACCCCGTACACCTACGGGCTGCTCGACACCCGCCCGGGGGGCTTCTTCACCGGCTTCCAGCGCAAGGTGGCCGATCGCGACCTGGCGACGTTGGACAGCCGGATGGTCGCCCAGGTGACTGGCCGCGCGGCGACCAAGGCCATGTTCCCCACCGTGCCCGGCGTCGTCGGCGTGCTGACTCCGCTGCTGCCGTACCGGCTGCCGGCACGCACGACGCACCTGCTGGACGGCGGTGCCACCGTGTGGAGCGCCGCCTTCGGCGAGAACGTCCCGGGCGAGGACGGGCTACCGAAGGAGATCACGGCCTTCGGCCAGGCAAACCAGTCGTACCAGGTCGGGCAGCGGCACGCCGACCGGTGGAACGCGTCGGTGCTCGGGCCGATGTTCGACTTCCCCGGTCACGCCGGCCGGAGCGGCGACACCGTCTGGTTCGGCGTCCCCATGTACTCCGACCAGGACGGGCACCGGGCCGGCTCCCTGACCGACGCGGCGACGACCCGGATGTACCGCGACGGCCGGCTGGTGGCTTCCTCCGGCGCCGGGAACCTGGAGGGCACGGTGCCGCCGGGGCCCGCGACGTTCCGCGTGGAGAAGCGGACCAGCCGTCCGTCGTACTCCCCCCTGTCGACGCGGGTGGACGCGACGTGGACGTTCCGGTCGGACACCGCCGACGAGATCTTCCCGCTGTGGCTCGTCCGGTACAAGCCGACGGTCGACGACCACAACGTCGCCCGCTGGGCGCCGGTGACCCTGCTGCCGGTGTCCGTGATGTCCCAGCCGGGGGCCCGCGTGGGTCGCGTCCGGCAGCTCACCGTGCGGATCTCCGTCGACGGGGGCCGCACCTGGCGCAAGGCCCCGGTGGTGCCGGCGCGTGACGGCGGCTACCGCGCGGTGGTGCACACGCCCAAGGGGACCCGGACGGTGTCGCTGCGCGCCACCCTGGTCGACTCGCACGGCAACCGGCTGGACCAGACCATCGTCGACGCGTACCGGTTCAGTAGGTGATCCGGTACGACACGGGCAGGCCGGCCGCCGCTCCCGCGCCCCGGTGCGGGAGCCGGCCGGCCGGCCGGACAGGAGGAGGAAACATGGCAACGATATCGAGATGGCTGTCGCTGACGCTGGCCGTCGTCCTCGCCGTCGGGGCGGTCGGCTCGGCCCCGGCCGCCGCCGCGGCGGCGGCTGCGGAACCGCCGAGCTGCATCAGCGCGCCGAGCACCCCGGAGAAGAGCCCCAGCGGCGTGATGGTCCGGAGCGTCGCGACCAACGACTGCGTGGTCCTGGCGGTCTTCTGGCTGATGCGCTACGAATCCACCGACACCGGCTGGCGGACGGTGCTGGACCGCTACATGGAACCCGGGTCGGTGACCCGGCTCGAACTTCCGTGCCACGGCAGCGGCACCCGGAGCTACCGGTCCGTCGTCTGGGACCCGAACATGATGGCCTACGTGACCTCTCCCGAGGTCCGCATCACCTGCTGACCCGCCCACGCGGCCCGCACGTCCGGACGCCCGCGGCGTACCGGTGACACGAGGAGGAGGAACGACATGTCCGCAGGCAATGCCGCTGTCGTGAGCGACGAGACGGCCGTACGGGACGTCGCGCGGCGCATCGTGACGGCCTGGGCGGCCAACGACGCCGACGCGTTCGCGGCGATCTTCGTCGAGGACGGCACGCTCATCGGTGACGCCTACATGAAGGGCCGGGAGGAGATCCGCTCCTACATGGCCGCCGGGTTCGCCGGGCCGTACGGGGGGACCCACGTCCTCGTCGAGCCGCTCGATGTCCGCTTCCTGACCGACGACATCGCGCTGCTGGTGACCCAGGGCAGCGTGCTCCTGGAGGGGGAGACCGAGTTCGTCGCCGAGCGCGCCTTCCTCGCCACCTCCACGGTGGTCCGGGTGGACGGGGGGTGGAGCATCGCCGCCTACCAGAACTCCAAGGGCACGGCCAACCGCTGACGACGCGTACGCGGCGGCGGGTCGCCCGGCGTCCGACTGCACCCCGCACCGCCCCCGGGCGGTGCGGGGTGCGTCGGTGCGTCCGGGTGACCGCCGCCCGGGCTGAGCCCCGCCCGCTCAGGCGGGGCGGGGGAGGCCGGCCACCAGCGAGCGGTAGGCCTCGGTGGGGGTCAGCGCGGTACCCCGGTCGAACTCCTCCGTGAACGCGGTCGGGCCGAGCGCGTCACGCGCGGCCTGAGTGATCCGGTCGACATCGCCCCGTTCCCCGGCCGGCAGCGGCGCGCCCACCGAGGCCCGCGCCATGGCCGCCGCGCCGAGCAGCCGGGCGGCATCGCCGTGCCGGCCGTCGAGCGTCGCCGTGCCGGCGAGACCCTCCAGCGCGAGCGCCTGCGCCCGGGGATCGCCGATGGCGGTGGCGACCTCGAACGCCTCGGCGTGCAACTCGTGCGCGTCGCGGGCGGTGCCGCGCTGCTCCGCGACGAAGCCCAGCTCGGCCAGGAGCAGTGCCCGCACCACGTCGGCGTCCAGGCCCGGCTGGCGGGTCCACGCCAGGACGCCGCGCAGCAGCTCCTCGGCGGCGTCCAGCCGGCCCTCGCGGCGGGCCCCGAGCCCGAGGCCGATCTGCGCGTACAGCTCCCCGGGCTTGAAGTTCTGTTCGGCGGCCAGCCGCAGCGCCCGCTCGTGGAACTCCCGGGCCCGGTCGTAGTCGCCGCTGAGCAGCGCGATGCGGCCCAGGCCGGAGAGCCGGTCGGAGGCCTCCAGCCACAGCCCGAGTTCCTCGGCCATCCGCAGGCCCTCCCGGTGCAGCCTGGCCGCCTCCGGGTAGTCGCCGGTCGCCTCCGCCCGCGTGGTCAGCGCGAAGGACGCCTGGAGCTGCCCCCACCGGTCGCCCAACTCGCGGAAGAGCGCCACGCTGCGCGCGCTGTCCCGGCTGGCCGCCTCCAGGTCGCCCCGGGACTGCGCGTGCCCGGCCCGCAGGCTCAGCGCCGTCGCCACCCCCCACCGGTCGCCGAGCGTCTCGAACTGCGCCAGCGCGTCGTCGACCAGCTCCTGGCTGGTCGTGACGTCCCCCGTGTTGAGCAGCGCGAGGCCGAGGAAGCAGGTGGCCCGGGCCCGCCCCGCCGGGTCCTCGTCCGGCGGCCAGCCCGCCAACGCCGGGGCCACCAGCGGGGCGTGGTCGCCACCGGCCTCCAGCAGGGCGAGCCCGGCCCGCCAACAGGTGGCCGCCGCCCGTACGGAGGCCGGCACCGAACCGGGCACGGCGAGCGCCGCCTCGATCGACCGGCGCGCCTCGCGCAGCCGGCCGCGCAGGTACCGGTACCAGGCCAGCGTGGTCGCCAGCTCCAGCGCGCCGGCCGCGTCGTCGTCGGCCAGCGCGCCGTCGAGCGCGCGGCGCAGGTTGGCCGTCTCCTGGTCCAGCCGCGCGAGCCAGCGCCGCTGCGCCGCCCCGCGCAGTTCGTGGTCGGCCCGCCGCGCCAGCTCGAGGTAGTGGCGCCGGTGGCGGCGGCGTACCACCGCCACCTCGTCGGCCTCGCGCAGCCGCGCCAGGCAGTACTCGGCGACCGACTCGAGCAGCCGGTAGCGCGGCTCACCGGCGCCCTCGGTCATCACCACCAGCGAGCGGTCGACCAGCCGGACGAGCAGCCCGAGCACCTCGTCGGCGGGCAGGTCCGGGTCGGCGCAGACCGCCTCCGCGGCCTCCAGGGTGCAGCCGTCGGCGTGCGCGGCGAGGCGCCGCAGCACCACCCGCTCCGGGTCGGAGAGCAGCTCCCAGCTCCAGTCGATCATCGCGCGCAGGGTCTGCTGGCGCGGCGGGGCGCCCCGGTGGCCGCCGGAGAGCAGCCGGAACCGGTCGTCCAGCCGGGTGACCAGCCCGTGCACGCCCAGCGCGCGTACCCGGGTGGCGGCCAGCTCCAGCGCGAGCGGCACCGCGTCGAGGCGGCGGCACAGCTCGGCGACGTCACGGGCGTTGGTCGTATCCAGGGCGAATCCGGGGGCGGCGGCGGCGGCCCGGGCGACGAAGAGCTGCACCGCGCTGGAACGGGCGAGCACCTCGGGCTCGGTGACCTCCGGGTCGGGCAGCTCCAACGGGGGGACCGGCCAGACCCGCTCACCCGCCACGCCGAGCGGATCCTGGCTGGTGGCCAGCAGGCGTACGCCCGGGGCGTGCGGCAGCACCCGCTGGGCCAGCTCGGCGACCGGCTCCACGACGTGCTCGCAGTTGTCCAGGACCAGCAGCAGGGACCGGCCGCGCAGCACGTCGACGAGGCGGTCGGCGGGGGTGGCCGGGGCGCCCGTCGGCCCACGGTCGGCCCCGGTGGCCTCGCGGATGCCGAGCACCGCCAGCAGCGACCCGGCCAGCGCGGCGGGGTCGTCCGGGCGCAGCGAGGCCAGCTCGACCAGCCACACCCCGTCCGGGTACGCCTCGACGAGCTGGTGGGCCGCCTCGACCGCCAGCCGGGTCTTGCCCACTCCGCCCGGCCCGACGAGGGTGAGCAGCCGTTCGACGCGCAGCAGTTCGTGGACGTGCCGCACGGCCTCCGCACGCCCGACCAGCGGGGTCAGCGGGGCGGGCAGGTTGGTCCTCGGCATCACCCGTCCCGCACCCGCCGGGCGCGGTGCGGCCGGCGGATCGTCCGCGCCGTTCGGCTCGGCGCCGCGCGGATCCCTCGGGCCGCTCCCGCCGCGCTGGCCGTTCCTGCCGCTCGGGCCGCCCTGGTCGCCTGCACCGCTCCCGCCGCTCGGGCCGCCCTGGTCGCTTGCACCGCTCGGGCCGCTCCGGTCGCCCGAGCCGAACTGGTCGGCGAGCAGCGCCGGGTCGTGCGCCAGGATCGCCCGGTGCAGCGCCACCAGTTCCGGGCCCGGGTCCAGGCCCAGTTCCTCGGCGAGCTGCCGGCGGAAGCGGGCGTAGCTCTCCAGCGCCTCGCCCTGTCGCCCGGCCCGGTAGAGGGCCCGCAACTGGAGGGCGCGGGCCCGCTCCCGGAACGGGTGCCGCGCCACCAGATCGGCGAGTTCCCCGACCAGCAGCTGGTGCTCGCCCAGGACCAGCCGGGCCTCGGCCCGCTCCTCGACGGCCACCAGGCGCTGCTCCTCCAGCCGGGCGGCCAGCGGGCGGGTGAACGGCTCGTCGGCGAAGTCGGCCAGCACCGGGCCACGCCACAGCGCCAGGGCCTCGTCCAGCAGCGCGACCCGGGCGGGCGGGGCGGCCGTGCCGGTGGCCCGCTCGACCAGCGCGCCGAACCGGTCGGCGTCGGTCTGCCCGGGCGCGGTGTGCAGCAGATATCCCGGCGGTCGGGACACCACCGCGTCCCTGCCGCCGGCCTCCGCGTCGTTCAACGCCCGCCGCAGCTGCCAGACCTTGGTCTGTAGCGCGCCGCTGGGATTGGCCGGCGGGCGCTCGCCCCACAGGTCCTCGACCAGCCGGTCGACGGGCACGGGTCGGCCCTGGTGCGCCAGCAGGTCGGCGAGCAGGACACGAACCTTTAGATCGGGCACGGTGACCGGTGCGCCGTCCGTCGTCCAGACCGCCAACGGACCGAGGAGCCCGAAACGCATGGCGTCACCGTAGCGCAGCGCACCGACGACGGGCGGTCACGGCGCGGCGCGGCGGTGCGGCGACCGGGAGCGCACCGGGAGAAGACCAAGAGTGGACCGGGAGTGGACCGGGAGCGGTGGGCGGCAGAGTGGGACCGGCGACGGATCCGGCCCGGCGACGCGAGGGAGGCACACCGGATGTCGCAGCGCGACCGCAAGCGCGCCCCGGGTCGGCCGATGCCGGTCGACCGCCGCGAGCCGGCCGGAGGGCCGGACGACACCGGCGCGGGAGCGTGCCCAGGGCGTCGGTCGGCGTCCGTGCCGTGCGGCGGCCCGCGCCACCTCCGTACGCCGGAGAGCCCGCGCCCGTCGCCGCCGCTCCCGGGCAGGGGGCGGCGTCCGTGACCACGAATGGAGAGACCACATGAACCTGCCGACGATCGTGTCGCAGTCGGAATGGGAGACCGCCCGAAAGCGGCTGCTGGCCAAGGAGAAGGAGGCGACCCGGGCCCGGGACGCGCTGGCCGCGGAGCGCCGCAGGCAGCCCATGACACGGATCCACAAGGAATACGTCTTCGAGGGCCCGGGCGGCAAGGCCAGCCTGGCCGACATCTTCGACGGCCGGCGTCAGCTGATCGTCTACCACTTCATGCTCAGGCCGGGCGAGTCGCACTACTGCGAGGGGTGCTCGATGTTCGTCGACAACCTCGGCCACCCCGCCCACCTGAACGCCCGGGACACCACCCTGGCGCTCATCTCCCGGGCGCCGCTGGCGGAGATCACCCCGCTCAAGGAGCGGATGGGCTGGACGCTGCCCTGGTACTCGTCCCACGGCACCGACTTCAACACCGACCTCGGGCTCACCACGAAGGCGGGGGAGGCGTTCGGGCTGAGCGTCTTCCTGCGCGACGGCGACGAGGTGTATCGCACCTACTTCACGTCGGAGCGGGGCGTCGAGGCGCTCGGCAGCAACTGGTCGCTGCTCGACCTCACCCCGCTCGGCCGGCAGGAAACCTGGGAGGACACCCCGGACGGACGCCCGCAGGAGGAGCCGTACGGCTGGTGGCGGCTGCACGACGAGTACGACAACTAGTCGCCGCACCGATACGGAGGAAGGACCACGATGGATGTGAACGCGAGCGAGGCGGAACCGAGAGCGAGCCGGCGCGAGTGGATCGGCCTGGCCGTACTCACGCTGCCCACCCTGCTGCTGTCGCTGGACCTCAACGTTCTCTACCTGGCGCTGCCGCAGCTGAGCGCCGACCTGGCGCCGGACGCCGCCCAGATGCTCTGGATCATGGACATCTACGGCTTCATGATCGCCGGATTCCTGGTGACCATGGGGACCCTCGGTGACCGGATCGGCCGCCGCCGGCTGCTCATGATCGGCGCGGCGGCCTTCGGCGTGGCGTCGGTGATCGCCGCCTATTCGAACAGCGCCGAGATGTTGATCGCCACCCGGGCGCTGCTGGGCGTGGCCGGGGCGACCCTGATGCCCTCCACGCTGTCGCTGATCAGCAACATGTTCCGCAACCCGCAGCAGCGCACCATGGCCATCGGCCTCTGGATGAGCTGCTTCATGATCGGCGCGATCATCGGACCGCTGGTCGGCGGCGTGCTGCTCGAGTCGTTCTGGTGGGGCGGGGTCTTCCTGCTGGGCGTACCGGTGATGGTCGTGCTGCTGGTGGCCGCGCCGCTGCTGCTGCCCGAGTACCGCAATCCGGAGGCCGGGCGGCTCGACCTGTTCAGCGTGGTGCTCTCGCTGGCCACCATTCTGCCCTTCGTCTACGGTCTCAAGGAGCTGGCGAAGGACGGCTTCGGCGTCCGGCCGGTCCTGGCGATGGTCGCCGGTGTGGTGATCGGCGTGATCTTCGTGGCGCGGCAGCGCCGCCTCACCAGCCCGCTGCTCGAGGTACGGCTGTTCGCCAACCGGACCTTCAGCGCGGCCCTGGGCATCATGCTGCTCGGTGGGTCGACCATCGGTGGCATCGCGCTGCTCTTCGCCCAGTACGCCCAACTGGTCGAGGGCCTCTCCCCGCTGCGGGCCGGGCTCTGGATGCTGCCGTACGCGGTGTCCATGCTGGTCGGTTCGATGCTCGCGCCGGTGATCGCGCAGAAGTTCGCCCCGGGCTACGTGGTCGCCGGCGGCATGGCGATCGCCGCGGTCGGCTTCGCGCTGCTGAGCCAGGTGGGCACCGCCGGTGGGCTCGGCCTCGCGGTGACCGGTCTGGTGATCGTCTATCTCGGCTTCGGGCCCGGTGCCGTGCTGGGCACGGACCTGATCATCGGGGCGGCGCCGCCCGAACGGGCCGGCTCGGCGTCGTCGATGTCGGAGACGAGCACCGAGCTGGGGGTGGCGCTCGGCGTCGCCGTACTGGGCAGCGTCGGCACCGCCGTCTACCGCAGCGAGATCGCTCCGGCCCTCCCCGCCGACCTGCCCGCGCAGGCCAGGGAGGCGGCCGGCGATTCGCTGGCCGGCGCGAGCGCGGTGACCGGGCAGCTCTCCGAGCAGACCGGCAGCGCCCTGCTGGAGGCCGCCAGGACGGCGTTCACCAGCGGGTTCAACATGGCCGGGTTGGTCAGCGCGGTGATCGCGGTGATCCTGGCCGTGGCCTCGGCGCTGCTGCTGCGCCGAGTGCGCCCGGCGGCCGAGGAACCGGTCGTCGATGCCCCGGCGGTCCCGGCCGGTGGCACCGACGAGACGCCCGCGTCGGCCCGGCGCTGACGGGTCGGTCGCGGCGCGACCGTGCGGCCGGGGTGGAGCGCTCCACCCCGGCCGCACGCCGTTCGCGTACATCCGGGCGGCACCCGGAGCTGCCGCGGGTCGCCCGGCGGGCCCGCGTCCTCCGTAGGCGGCGCCGGCACTCATCGGGCCCGCCCCATCGTGGCAGCGTGAGTGTGGTCGGCGGACCGGGTGCGCGCACGACGGCGCCGCCCGACCCCGGCGGGTCGGGCGGCGTCTCCGTGTCGGTACGTCAGTTCGCGCCGGTGTCGGGCAGGGCCAACCACCACGGGTTCTCCCGGGCCCAGTGCACCGTCCGCTCCAGGCCGGTACGCAACGGCACCTCGCACTTCCAGCCCAGCAGCGTGCGGGCCTTCGTGGTGTCCGGGATCCGCCGGGCCAGGTCCTCGTACGCGCTGCCCAGGGCCCGGCTGGTGTCCACGTCGGTCACCGCGGCGGTGCCGGTGAGCGTGCCGATCATCTCCGCCACCTCGCCGATGGTGTTCTCCACCATGCTGCCGATGTTGAACGACTCGCCGAGCGCCGCCGGGCTGGTGGCGGCGGCGAGCGTACCGGCGACGGCGTCGTCGACGAAGGTGAAGCAGCGGGTCTGCCGCCCCTGGTCGTAGACCACCACCGGGCGCCCGTTCAGCGCCCGGTGCACCGAGCGGCTGACCAGGTACGCCGGGCGCTGCCGGGGGCCGTAGACGTTGAAGTAGCGGACGATGGTGGCCGCCAGCCCGTGTTGGCGGGCGAAGGCGTACGTCAGGTGCTCGGTGAGGGCCTTGCTCGACGAGTACGTCCAGCGGTCGGCGGACGTGGCGCCGAGCACCCGGTCGTCCTCCTCCGCCCACGGCACCGCCGGGTTCTTGCCGAAGACCTCGCTGGTGCTGGCCAGCACGACCCGGGCGCCGGCCCGGCAGGCCAGGTCCAGCACGTTGCGGGTACCGGTGAAGTTGATGTCGACGACGTCCAGCGGGCGGGACAGGTACTGGTCGACGCCCACCACGGCGGCCAGGTGGTAGACGACGTCGACACCCGAGGTGATCGCCTCGGCCAGCCGGCCCGGGTCGCGCACGTCGCCCTCCACCAGCCGGGCGTGCGCCGCGGCCGGCGAGCGTCCCACCGGCGGCGCCGGGCCGTCGAAGACGGTGACGTCGTCGCCGCGCTCCAGCAGCCGGTCCACCAGGTGCCCGCCGATGAAGCCGTGCCCGCCGGTCACCACCACCCGCGCGCTCACCGGCCGATCCCCCGGTAGTGGTACCCGGCGGCCCGCAGCCCGGCGATCCTGTCCTTCGGGAAGTACGCGCGCCCGTCGAGCACCAGGCAGGGCCGGGCCACCGGCAGCGCGGCGTAGTCGATCCCGGCGAACCGCCGGTGGTGGGCCAGGACGGCCAGGCAGTCCGCGCCCCGCACCGCCTCGTCGAGGCTGGCGACCGGCCGCAGGCCGAAGAGCTTCTCCGCCTCGTCCGGGTCGACCAGGGGGTCGTGCAGGCGGACCTCGCAGCCGGCCTCGCGCAGGGCCGCGACGGCCGGCAGCGTCGGGGTGGCCCGCAGGTCGCCGGTGTCGTTCTTGAACGCCAGGCCCAGCACGGTCACCGTCGCCGTCTCCGCCGACCTGCCGAGAGCGGCCAACTCGTCCAGGACCAGCCGCGCCGTGTAGGCCGGCATCCCCGCGTTCACCTGCCGGCCGGCCGGCGCGGTGAGGATCTCCAGCCCCCGCTCCCGCGCCGAGTGCCAGACCATCCAGGGGTCCTTGGTCAGGCAGGAGCCGCCCACCCCGACGCTGGGCAGCAAAATGTTGATGTTGCTCTTGCCCTTCGGGATGCTGTTCGCGGCGGCGATCACGTCCAGCACGTCGACGTCGAACAGCGCGCTGAACTTGGCCAGCTCGTTGGCGAGCGCGATGTTGAGGTCGATCCACCAGTTGTCGGCGAGCTTGACGATCTCCGCCGCCTCCAGCGAGTCCACCGGGATCACGTCCACCCCCAGCGCCCGCTGCCAGAACCCGCCGGCCGCCCGGGTGCTGTCGGCGTCCAGGCCGCCGGCGACGATGGGGAAGGTCCGCAGCTCCCGCAGGGCCGTGCCCTCGGCGAGCCGCTCGGGGGTGAAGGCGATGCCGAAGTCCCTCCCGCCGCGCAGCCCGCCGCGCTCCAGCAGCGGCAGGACGAAGTCCCGGGTGGTGCCCGGCGGCACCGTGCTCTTGATCACGACCAGTTGGCCGGGTCGCAGGTGGCGGGCCAGCTCGACGCAGGCGCCGCGGAGCTGCTCGTCGGCGAGCGAGCCGTCGCGGCGCACCGGCGTACCGACGGTGACGAGGACGACGTCGGTCTCCGCCAGCGCCGCGTAGTCGGTGGTCACCCGCAGCCGGCCGCCCTCGATGCCGTCGCGGACCAGCTCCGGCAGGCCGGGCTCCTCGAACCGGCAGTGCCCGGCGCGCAGCTCGTCGACCAGGTGCGGGTCGACGTCCACGCCCACCACGTCCAGGCCGCGTTCGGCCAGGACCGCGGCGATGCAGGACCCGACGTAGCCGAGCCCGATGACCGCCACCCGAGGATCTCGTCGGTCGGACAGAACACCCATCTGTGCTCCAATCAGGGAAGCTGCCGGGTCCCAGGTCCGGGACCCCGCCGGTCAGCCGTAGGTCTTGACGAACTCGCGGATGGACGAGACGACGTAGTCGATCATCTCGTCGGTGAGCCCGGGGAAGACCCCGACGTGGAAGGTCTGGCTGGTCACGATGTCGCTGTTGGTCAGCTCGCCGACGACCCGGTACTCCTGGTCGGCGTACGCGGGATGGCGGGTCAGGTTGCCCGCGAACAGCCGCCGCGTGCCGATCTTGCGGTCCTCCAGGAAGCCCACCAGTTCGGGCACGTCGAACGGCGCCCCCGGCTCCACGGTGATCACGAAGCCGTACCAGCTCGGGTCGCTGCGCGGCGTGGCGTGGGGCAGCAGCAGGTGCGGCACCCCGTCCAGGCCCTCGCGCAGGCGCCGCCAGTTGTGCCGCCGGGCGGCGCAGAACTCGTCGACCCGGGCCAGCTGGGCCAGCCCCAGGGCGGCCTGCAGGTCGGTGGTCTTCAGGTTGTACCCGACGTGCGAGTAGATGTACTTGTGGTCGTAGCCCTCCGGGAGGGTGCCCAGCTGGTGCTCGAACCGCTTCATGCAGGTGTTGCTCTTGCCCGGGTCGCACCAGCAGTCCCGGCCCCAGTCGCGCAGCGACTCCACGATCCGGGCCATGGCCAGGTTGGAGGTCACCACGCACCCGCCCTCGCCCATCGTCATGTGGTGCGCCGGGTAGAAGCTCGCCGAGGCCAGGTCGCCGAAGCTGCCGGTGGGTCTACCGTCGTAGAAGGACCCCACGGCGTCGCAGTTGTCCTCGATGAGGAACAGGCCGTGATCCTTGGCGAGCTGCGCCATCTCGGCCACCGCGAACGGGTTGCCCACCGCGTGGGCCAGCATGATGGCCCTGGTCTTCGGGCCGATCGCGGCGGCCACCCGCTCGACGGTGGCGTTGTAGGTGCCCAGCTCGATGTCGACGAAGACCGGCACCAGCCCGTTCTGCAGGATCGGGTTGACCGTGGTGGGGAACCCGGCCGCCACCGTGATCACCTCGTCGCCCCGGCGCAGCCGCCGGTCGCCGAGCTGGGCGGAGGTGAGCGCGGAGACCGCCAGCAGGTTGGCCGAGGACCCGGAGTTGCACAGGTGCGCCTTGCGGACCCGCAACTTGCGGGCGAAGGCCGACTCGAACCGGCGGGCGTTCTGCCCGGACGCGATGCGCAGGTCCAGCGCGGCCTCGACCAGCGCCACCCGCTCCTCGGCGCCCAGCACCGCGCCCGAGGGCCAGATCTCGGTCTCGCCCGGGACGAACGGCCGCTCCTCCTGGACCTCCTGGTGGTACTTGCGGACGCTGTCCAGCAGCAGTGCCTTGGGGTCGCTCATCCCATCTTCCTCTCGGATCGTGCCCGGCAGCGGGCGTATGTCGGCGGCCGTACGGGCGTCATGCGGCGAACTCGATCCGGCTGTGGTCGCCGACCACGAGCCGGCTTCCGGCCGCCGGACTGAGGCTGACCGTGGCGGAGCGGCCGATCAGGCAGCCGCGCAGCCCACGGACGGCGGTGATCGAGGCGTCCGCGAGCACGATCGAGTCGGCCACCTCGGCGTCGACGAGCCGGCAGCCGGGCCCGATCGCGGTGTGCGGGCCGATCCGGCAGCCCTCGACCACGGCGCCCGCGCCGATGACCACCGGTCCCTCGACGCGGCTGGCGACGATGCGGGCGCCCGGCTCCACGACCACGGCGCCGGTCAGCTCGCTGGCCGGATCGACGGTGCCGGCGATCGCGCGCGGCTGACCGTCGAGCAGGTGCCGGTTGCAGGCCAGCAGGTCCGCCACCTGGCCGGTGTCGCGCCAGTACCCGTCGTACTCGCTGGCGCGCACCTCGGCGCCGCTGGTGACCAGCCACTGCACCGCGTCGGTGATCTCCAGCTCGCCGCGCGCGCTGGGCGTGATGGCGTCGACGCCGGCGTGGATGGCCGGGGTGAAGAAGTAGACGCCGACCAGGGCGAGATCCCCGCGTGGCTGCCGGGGCTTCTCCACCAGGCGGCGTACCGTGCCGTCGGGGCCCAGCTCGACGATGCCGAAGGCGCGCGGATCGTCCACCTTGTGCACGAGCACCTGGGCCGCCGGTCGGTGGCGGCGGAACTGGTCGGCGTACCGGGCCACGCCGTCGGGCAGCATGACGTCGCCGAGGTACATGACGAAGTCGTCGTCGCCGAGGAACGGCCGGGCCAGCCGGACGCAGTCGGCCAGCCCGCGGGGCCGGTCCTGACGCAGGTAGGTCAGCCGCACCCCGAGGCGGGAGCCGTCGGCGAGGACCTCGCCGATCTGGTCGGCCCAGGCGCCCACGATCACGCCGATCTCGGTCACGCCGGCGTCGCGGACGTTCTCCAGCACGTGCTCCAGGACCGGCTTGTTCGCCACCGGGACGAGCTGCTTGGGCATCGAGTGGCTCAGCGGGCGCAGCCGGGTGCCGGCGCCGCCGGAGAGCACCAGGGCCTTCATCGCGTCCCCCCGGCGTCGGCGCCCCGTCGCCCGGGCGGGCCGGCCACCGGCCGTGGCGTCCGGTCAGTCACCGGTGCCGCCCTGCCGCTGCTCGACGGACTTGCGCAGGCCGTCGACGACCGTTCGTACGTCTGCATCGTCCAGTCCCTGGTGGAGCGGTAGGAGGAGGGTGGTCCGCGCCGCCTCGTCGGCGCCGGGCAGGTGCCGGCCGCCGCCGTACGCGGACACCTTGTGCAGCGGCGCGTAGCGGAACGTGGTGTAGATCCCGACGTCGAGCAGATCGGCGGCCACCTGGTCGCGGATCGCCGGGTCGAGCTGCACCCAGTAGAAGTAGTGCGAGCTGCGCTGCCCGGCGGGCAGCGGCGGGGGGAGCCGGACGCCCTCGACGTCGGCGAGCAGCCGGTCGTACTCCGCGGCGATCTCCCGCCGGCGCGCGACGAACCCGGGCAGGCGGCGCAGCTGGACCAGGCCGATCGCCGCGGTGAGGTCGTTGCCGACCACCCGGCGGCCGAACTCCCGCACGTCCAGCTCCCACCAGCGGTGCGGCACGCCCTTGCCGGCGGCGGAGAAGCCGCTGGCGTGCTCCAGGCCGTGGTACGCCAGGCGGTGGGCCCGCCGGGCCAGTTCCGCGTCGCGTACGTGCAGCATCCCGCCGTCGCCGGTGACCAGGATCTTCATCGCGTCGAAGCTCCACATGGCGATGTCGCCGAAGCTGCCGCAGGGACGCCCGTCGACGGTCGACGCGACGGCACACGCCGCGTCCTCCACCAGCGCGACCCCGCGCCGGCGGCACAGCTCGGCGATCTCGGCCACCTCGCCCGGAACGCCGCCGTAGTGCAGCAGGATCACCGCCTTCGTGGTGGCGGTCAGGGCCCGCTCCACGTCGGCGACGGACGGGTTGAGCGTGCGCGGGTCGACGTCGCAGAAGACCGGCCGGGCACCGGCCGAGGCGATGGCGTTGGCGGCGCCGACGAAGCTGATCGAGGGCAGCACCACCTCGTCGCCGGGCCCCAGGGCCAGCAGCTCCACGGCGAGGAAGAGCCCGGCCGTGGCCGAGTTGATGAAGATGGTTCGCTCGGGCACCAGCCCGGCGTGCGCGGCGAACTCCTGCTCGAACTCCCTGGTACGCGGCCCGTGCCCCAGCCAGCTGCTGTCGAAGACGGCGCGCACGGCGTCGAGCTCCTCGGCGCCGAGGGTCGGCTGGAAGACGTTGATCATCGCTTCTCCTGTGGTCGAGGACGCCCGTGCACCGGCGGCGACGCGGGGCGGCGGCGGGCAGCCGGCAGCGGGGCGGCGCGGGGCGCGCCACCCGGGTGGGCCGCGGGCGGGCGGTGCGGGACCGGACGGTGCCGGCGGGCGTCCGGAGGAGCCCGCCCGCCGGCGGCGACGGCGGTGTCAGGTCAGGCCCGATACCGCCGGGTGAGCTTCTCCAGCACCGGGACGGTCTCGGTCGGGCTGGGCGTGGCGAGCAGGTCGTCGTAGAGGGAGTCGGCCCCCTGCCGGAACGCCGGCTCGTCCAGCACGCGGACGAGCTGCTTGCGCATCGCGTCCACGGAGAGGTTCTTGATGTCCAGGACCAGCCCCGCGCCGCGCGCGGCGACGCAGCGGGCGGTCACCGACGACTCGATGTGCTTCGTGGCCATCGACCACTCCAGGCCGTCGGCCTCGATGGTGATCATGCCGTTGTCGTCGTCGGAGTCGGTGATCAACTGCGGCACCCGCAGCGCCACCGCGCTGGCGAAGGTGCCCATGCCGCCGTGGTGCACCATCGCCGAACAGGACGGCAGCAGCTGGGTCAGGGGCAGGTAGTCCACCGCGCGGACGTTCTTCGGCAGGGTGGGCATGCCGGCCAGCTGGTCGGCGTTGAGCGTGGCGACCACCTCGACGTCCAGGTCGGAGACCATCTCCAGCAGGCCGGGCACGTGGTCCCAGCCCCCCTTGAAGTACATCCGCTGGGACAGCCCGAGGGAGAGCGCGACGCGGGGCCGCTCCGGCCGGTGGTGCAGCCACCGGGGCAGCACCGTCTGCCCCGAGTAGGGCACCCAGCGCGTCGGCACGGTCCTGACGCTGGTCGGCAGGCGTACGCCCGGGGGAGTGGGGTCGACGGTCCACTGACCCAGCAGCAGCTCGTCGTCGACCTCCAGCCCGTACCGCTCGGCCGCCGGCCGCATGGTCTCGACCAGCGGGTTCTCCTCCGGTCCCGGTCCCGGCCGGGCGGCGGCCTCGGCGAAGCGGTCCATGGTCGAGGCGAAGTAGTCCAGCCCCCAGAGCAGCCGCGCCTGCGCCGCCCCGGCGACGCGCGCCGCCACCGCGCCCGCCGGGAAGCAGGGGTCCCAGAGCACCAGGTCGGGCTGCCAGTCGCGGGTGAAGGCGACCAGGTCGTCGAGGACCGGGTGCGGGTCGCGGGCGGTGGACCCGACCGGGTGGAAGTCCCACATGGACGGCAGCATGAACTGGTAGAAGACGTCCCAGACCTCCTTGTCCGCCGGCGTCAGCTCCAGCGCCTCGGTGATCCGGTCGAGCCGCTGCTTGACGCTGCGCGGCTGCGGCCGGCCGGGACCCATCGGCATGATCTCCGGGTCGCCGACCGCGACCGGGGTGAGCCCGACCGCCAGCGTGCTCTCCGCCAGGACGGGGTGCGACGCGACGCGGACCTCGTGGCCGGCGCTCTGCAACGCCCACGCGAGCGGAACCAGCGGGTACAGGTGGGCCGGGTTGGGCCACAGGGCGAACACGACGCGCATGTCTCTCCTCGGTTGTGCGGGTCCTGGTGGGTGCGGTGCGGCGGTCGGCGGAACGGGTCAGAGCTTGCGGGCCACCCCGGCGTACATCCGGTCGGTGGAGGTGGCGTCGGGGTCGTCCTGCCGCCAGCGGCCGGTCGGCACGAGCCCCGGCGCGACGAGCTCGAAGCCCTCGAAGAGGTCGGCGATCTGCGCGGCGGTCCGGTAGACCATGGGCGCGGTGGCGTTGCGGTAGCTGTCCTCCATCATCCGGCGCTCCTCGTCCGGCCCGCCCTCCACGCAGAGGTGGGACAGGGCCAGGTAGGAGCCGGGCGCCATCCGGTCGCGGAAGGCCCGGATGATGCCCTTCGGGTCCTCGCTGTCGCGGATGAAGTGGAAGACCGCGATGAACAGCACCCCGACGGGCTGGGAGAAGTCGATCAGGGACTTGGTGTCCGGGTGGTCGAGGATCGAGCCGGGGTCGCGCAGGTCGGCGGTGAAGATCCCGGTGTTGGCCCGCTCGTCCTCGGTGAGCAGGCGCTTGCCGTGCTCGGCCACCGCCGGGTCGTTGTCCACGTAGATCACCCGGGGCTGCGAGACGGCGCGCCGCGCCACGTGGTGGGTGTTCTCCTGGCTCGGCAGGCCCGCCCCGACGTCGATGAACTGCCGGATCCCGCACTCCTCGGCGAGGTGCCGGACGGCGCGGCCCAGGAACCGCCGGTTCTCCCACACCACGTCGCGGGTGAGCGTCTGTCCGACCCGCCCGATCACGGCCTCCGCCGCGGCCCGGTCCACCGGGTAGTTGTTCGTGCCGTGGAGGAAGTAGTCGTACATCCGTGCCGGCGACGGCCGCTCCACGGACTGGGCAGGTTCTGTCGACATCGGTCTCTCCTCGTGCGTCGCTGGTTGGGAGTGCGGGTGGGGGCCGGCCCCGACGGGGCCGGCCCCCGGGGTCAGCCGGTGACGGGGCTGCTCTGGTGCGAGAGGAGCAGCGGGCGGCCGTCGTCCTGGCGGACGATGATCCAGGTGGCCCGGATGTGCCGCTCGGGGGCGACCTCGCTCTCGCCGGCGAGGATGATGCCGCCGCCGGTGACCACCATGGCGACGTCCGGGTGGAGGAAGTTCACCGACACCGGGTAGCCCTTGACGTAGGCGCCCCGGTACGGGCCCGCGAACCCCTTGGTCATGAAGGCGCGGATCTCGTCGCGGCTGGTCAGCTGCTCGTCGCCCATGAGCAGGCTGCCGTTCTCCGCGAAGAGGTCGGCGAAGAAGTCCGGGTCGTTGGCCTTCCACGCCGCCTGGATCAGCTGCGGTACGGCCAGGACGGCCTTTTCGTCGTCACTGACGAATTCCCGGTAGTAGGAGTGGTCCTCCGCGACGCGGGCGGCCTCGAGGATCTCCGTCGCGTCGCCCCACCGCGACGCTGCCTTGGTGGTCATGGGTGCTCCTTGCCGATCGTCACGGGGAATGGACGGTCACCAGCGCAGCGTCGCGCCGGCGCCGCGCGGGCTGTTCTGGTAGCCGGCGAGCTTCCACTCGCCGTCGCGCTTGACGACGACCCACGTGGAGCGGACGGCGAGCTCCGGGGCGATCTCGGTCTCGCCGGGGGCGAGGATGCCGCCGTGGGTGCGCAGCAGGGCGACCTCGTCGTTGACGAACCGCACGTCGACGGGGTTGCCGGTGACGCCGGTGCCCTTGAACGGGCCGGCGTACGCGGCGGCCATGAACGAGTAGATCTCGTCGCGGCCCTTCTTGTAGACGTCGCCGGGGAGGATGAGGACGCCGTCCTCGGTGAAGCTGTCGGCGACGCCGGCGGCGTCGTTGCGGCTCCAGGCGGCGACCAGCCGCAGCGGAACGCCGAGGGCCTCCTTCTCCTTCTCGCTGGTGAAGGGCCCGTAGTAGGCGTCGAGGTCGGGTCGGTTGGCCTGGGTGGTCGTGGTCATGGGGGTGCTCCTTCGTCGGTTCGGGCGGCGGGATGCGCCGACGCCGGGTACCGGTCGTGATCGCTACCCCGAATCGTTGCCGGGGCCCGTCACCGACTGCATCTCTCTGATTGCGCTGCCGCGCCGGCCGGGGCACGCTGCCGCGCCAACCGGGGGGCACGGGGCACGCGGCGGTCCCAGCCGTTCGGGGCGGAACGGGGGTGGGCGGCGGCGAATCCCGCGAGACCGCACTTGCGGAGATGCGTCGACCTCCGGCGGGAGCAGACGATGCCAGGGCCACCCCAGGCGGGGCGCGCCCCGAGCGACCGCGCCGCCCGCCGCCGGTGACGGACGGCCGGACCGGACGCGACCGGGGCGGATGCCCCCGCTGGCCCGGTCCCGTGCCGTGCGCCCGGCGGTCACGCGGCGGTGGTGTAACCGCCGAACCGACGATTTTCGAGGAGGTCAGGGTGGACGTCACCCAGACGGTGCCCGGCACGGAACTGGTGCGTCGCGCGACGGAGCTGGTGCCCCTGTTGCAGAAGCACGCGAGCTGGTCCGAGGAGAACCGCCGCATGCACGACGAGGTGGTCGAGGCGATGGCCGACGCCGGCCTGTTCCGGATGCGGATCCCGAAGCGCTACGGGGGGTACGAGTCGGACACCCGGACGCTGACCGACGTGACGGCCCAGCTGGCCCGGGGGGACGGCTCCGTCGCCTGGACCGCCTCGGTGTGGTGCATCCCGGGCTGGATGGTCGGGATGTTCCCCGACGAGGTGCAGGACGAGGTCTTCGGCACGCCCGACGTGCGGGTCTGCGGCACGCTGAGCCCGACCGGCAACGCGCAGCCCCGGCCGGGCGGCGTGCTGCTCAACGGCCAGTGGGGCTTCATCAGCGGTGCCCTGCACAGCCAGTGGCAGGAGATCATCGCGATGGGGGCGGCGCCGGACGGCACCCCGATGCCCCTCATGATGCTGGTGCCCATGTCGGACCTGGAGGTCGTCGACGACTGGCACACCGCGGGGATGCGGGGCTCGGGCAGCGTCACCACCGTCGCCCGGGACGTCTTCGTGCCGCAGGAGCGGGTGCTGCCGCTGCCGGCCGTGCTCCAGGGCCAGTACGCCTCGAAGCTCAACGCCGAGTCGCCGATGTACCGGGCGCCCCTGCTCGGCGTCGCCGCCGCGTCCTCGGTCGGCACCGTGATCGGGCTGGCCAGGGCCGCCCGGGAGGCGTTCTTCGAGCGGCTGCCCGGCCGGAAGATCACCTACACCGACTACGCCAGCCAGGCCGAGGCGCCGGTGACCCACCTCCAGGTGGCCGAGGCGACGCTGAAGGCCGACCAGGCCGAGTTCCACGGCTACCGGGTCGCGGACCTGACCGACAGCAAGGGCCGCTCGGGTGAGCCGTGGACGCTCGAGGAGCGGGTCCGTTCCCGCGCCGACGTGGGCGCGGTCTGCCAGCTGGGCCGCGAGGCGGTGGAGGTGCTGGCCCTGGCCAGCGGCGGTTCCTCGGTCTACAGCTCGGTGCCGATCCAGCGGATCGCCCGGGACGTGCACACGGTCAACCTGCACGCCCTGATGACCCCGCAGACCAACTTCGAGCTCTACGGCCGGGTGCTCTGCGGCCTGGAGCCGAACAGCTTCTACATCTGACACCGGGCCCGGGCGGCGGCACCCGGCGACGCCGGGTGCCGCCCCGGATCCGTACCAGCTGCGCTGATGTCACGCCTGCGGGCGGGCACGCGACGAGGAGGGGTGGATGTACGACTATGTAATCGTCGGGGCGGGATCGGCGGGCTGCGTGCTGGCCGCGCGACTGAGCGAGGATCCCGACGTCCGGGTCTGCCTCGTCGAGGCCGGCCCGGCGGACACGGCGCAGAACGTGCACGTTCCGGTGGCGTTCGGCCAGCTGTTCCGTACCCAGCTCGACTGGGACTACGACACGCACGACGAGCCGCACCTGCACCGTCGCCGGATCTACCTGCCCCGCGGCCGGGTGCTGGGCGGCACCAGCTCGATCAACACGATGATCTACATCCGGGGCCACCGGTCCGACTTCGACGGGTGGAACCAGCCCGGGTGGAGCTTCGACGAGCTGCTGCCGTACTTCAAGCGGTCGGAGGACAACGAGCGCGGCGAGTCGGCCTACCACGGGGCGGGCGGGCCGCTGCGGGTCTCCGACGGCCGCTCCCGCAACCCGATGTCCGCCGCCTTCGTCGCCGCCGCCCAGGAGGCGGGCTTCGGCGCCAACGACGACTTCAACGGCGCCGAGCAGGACGGCTTCGGGCTGTTCCAGCTCACCCAGCGCGACGGCCGGCGCGCCAGCAGCGCCACCGCCTTCCTGCACCCCGTGGCCGACCGGCCCAACCTGACCGTCGAGGTCAACCTCCAGGTGCACCGGGTGCTGGTCGAGAACGGCCGGGCGGTGGGCGTGGTGGGCCAGCGGCTCGGCGAGGACATCGAGATCCGGGCCGAGCGGGAGGTGGTGCTCTCCGGCGGGGCGTACAACTCGCCGCAGCTGCTCATGCTCTCCGGCATCGGGCCGGCGGCGCTGCTCACGGCGCTCGGCGTGCCGGTCGTGCTGGACCAGCCGCAGGTCGGGCAGAACCTCCAGGACCACGTCCTGGTGCCGTTGATCTACGCCCACTCGCACCCGGTCAGCCTGATCGCCGCCGGCACCCCGGACGATCTCGAGCAGTTCATGTCCGAGGGACGGGGGCCGATGACCTCCAACGGCCCGGAGGCGGGCGGCTTCGTCCGGACCTCCGACGGCCTGGCCGCGCCGGACGTGGAGTTCCTCTCCGCGCCGGTGATGTTCGCCGACAACGGCCTGGGCACGCCCACCGACCACGCCCTGTCCTACGGCCCGTCGATGCTGGCGCCGCGCAGCCGGGGCAGCGTGCTGCTCGCCCTGGCCGATCCCACCGCGAAGCCGAAGATCGTGCACAACTACTTCGCGGAGGAGTCCGACCTGGACGACGCGGTGGCCGCGCTGCGGATCGGGCTGGACATCGCCCGGCAGCCGGCCCTCGCGCCGTACACGGAGCGTCCGTTCCGGCCGCCGGCGTCGGCGTCCGACGCCGACCTGCGGGACTACGTCCGCCGGTACGCGCACTCGATCTACCACCCGGCCGGCACCTGCGCCATGGGCGCCGTGGTCGACGCGGAGCTGCGGGTCCTCGGCGTCGACGGGCTGCGGGTCGCGGACGCGTCCGTGATGCCCCGCCTGGTCAGCGGCAACCCGAACGCCGCGACCATCGCCATCGGCGAGAAGGCCGCGGACCTGATCAAGGGGGTGGCCGCGGCCACCGAGCCGGCGCTGGCCGCCGGTGCGGCGGGCCCGGCGCGGTAGCGCGTCGGGCGGGGCCGCGGCCGGCGACGCGACCGGCCGTGGCCCGAGGCGGTGACCCCAGCGGTACCCGCGCCGGCGCGACCGGAGCGCCGGCGACCACTCACATCCGACACCCGGCAGAGGAGCACACCATGACCAACAAGGCAGCGTCGCTGGTCGAGCAGTCCAAGCAGTGGGCGAAGCACTACGGCCCGTACAGCAACGGCGAGGAGGGCCACGCCTTCACCGCGCCGCTGCGGGTGCGGGCCAACTGGGACGCCAACGACGCCGACGCCATCGCCGAGATGTTCACCGACAACGGCAGCATGCTGATGGGCGACGACCAGCTGACCACCCGCGACGAGATCCGCGCCTGGCTGACCGACGCGTTCGCCGGCCCGTACAAGGGGGCCCGGATGACCTTCGAGCCCGTCGAGATCAGCATGCTGCACCGGGACTCCGCCCTGATCGTCGCCGAGGGCGGCATCCTGCTGGCCGGCGAGACCGAGGTCACCCCCGAGCGGAGCAGCCGCATCGTCTTCGTCACCGTCCGCGTCGACGACGACTGGCGGGTCCTGTCCTACCAGTCGAGCCCGGTCAAGGGCTGACCCGACCACCCCGTCGACCCGGGCCCGGGCGCGGGAGGCGACGACCGGCTCCGGCCGGCGGCGTCCCGCTCCCGGGCCCGGCCGCGTCGTACCCGCGTCCGCCGCCGGCCCGCAGCCGGCGGCGGTTCGTCGTACGTCCCGTTCCCGGGCCGCCCTTCGTCGCCCACGGCCCGGCCGCCCTTCGTTCCGTCTCACGACGAGGACCGCCGGGGCCGGTGGTCGGCGTGCTCGCGGCACCGTGGCCCCGGCCCGCGGCCGCGCCCGGCCCTGGTGCCGACCCGGCCGGGCGCCGCCGGCGGTACGGCCGTGGCGGTACGGCGGTGGCGGGGGCCGCGCACACGGAAGCGACCACGGCGCTCGGCCGTGGTCGCGGGTGGCCCGTGCGCCCCGGCGGTCCGGCCGGGGCGCACGGGACGTCAGGAGGTGGCGAACTGTCCCGGCCGCCGCCCCGGGCCGGCCGGCCCCCGGTACGCCTGGGCGATGTCCAGCCAGTGGTGCGCCTCGGCGCCGATGGCCTTCAGGGACAGGTCGTCGCGGTGCCGGCGCCGGGTCACCAGGAGGCAGAAGTCCTCGGCGGTGCCGTTGACGATCTGCTCGGCGTCCGGCGGCCCGAAGTCCCAGACCGCGCCCGACGGTGCGGTGATGACGAAGCGGAACGTGCTGGTGGGCACCTCCAGCCCCCGTGCCAGGTAGCCGAAGTCCCAGGTGCGGACCGCGAACTCGACCAGCGGCCGGAGCCGGTCGGTGCGGCGGCGGCGTACGCCGAGGGCGTCGGCGATGTCCTGGCCGTGCCCGAACAGCTCCATCATCCCCGCCGCGGCGAGCACCGGCGCCGGGAGCGGCCGGACGAGCCAGGGCACCGGCTGTCCGACCGGTACGGCGGCGAGGGCCTTCTCGGCGGAGGCCCGCTCCTCGCGCCACCGGGCCAGCAGCGCCGCCGGCGCCTCCGCCAGGTACGGAGCCATCGCGGCGTTCACGTTCGCGTCGAAGTCGCCGCTCATCCGCGACATGAGGGCCTTGAAGCCGTCCGGGTCGGCGGCGGCCAGGCCGGCCATCCGGAAGGTGGCGGTCAGGTGGGCGATCTGGTGCGCGACCGTCCAGCCCTCGGCGGGGGTGGGGGTCCGCCACCCGGCGTCGTCCAGCTCGGCGACCATGCGGTCGACCTCGTCGCCCTCGGCCTCAAGGGCGGCGAACACGTCCTGTTCTGCCACGCGCTCATCCTCTCGCTGCGGTGCCGCCCCGACCCGGACGGACGATGTGGACCCCGGGCGTCGTCGCGGGGGGTGACCTCGACCGGTGCGGTGGCGCACGTCGCCGGCGCCGTACGGCCGGCGGTTGACGGGGGAGCCGGCCGATCGGGTCGGTGCCGGCGCCTCAATCATCGGCGGGTGGCGTGGCGGGTGTCTTCTCCCACTGTGCGGAGCGCGACCTGCGTCCACGTTCCGGTCCGCCGCCGGGCGGGACCTCGCGGCCCGGCCCGACCGTCTCCGGGACCTCGCGGCCCGGCCCGCCGTCGGGCGGCGGGGTGGCGTCGACCGGCGGTTCCACCTCGTCGCCGGCCGGGCGCCCGCGCAGCCTCAGCGCGAACAGGCCGCCGAGCAGCAGGACGCCCACCACCACCCCGAGGGCCGGCCGGACGGCGGGCAGGAACGCGTCGGCGAACGCGCCGGCGGCCACGTCGCGGTACCGGTCGGCGAGCTCCGGCGGGGTCCCGGGCGGCACGACGAACCCGCCGGCCTGGCCGGCGCCCAGCTTGACGCCCTCTCCGGCGGCCCCGCCGAAGCCGTGCAGGAAGTCCGCCCGGGTCTCGGGAGGCAGCTGCGCCGCGCCCGCCCGGGCGGCCTCGGGCAGGGTGTCGGCGAGCCGGTGTTGCAGGACGGCGCCGACGACGGCCGCGCCGAGCGCGCCGCCGACCTGGCGTGCGGTGTTGAGCACGCCCGCGGCGGCGCCGGCCAGCTGGGCGGGGACGTGGCGCATCGCCTCGGTGGTGGTCGGCGCGATGGACGCCCCCATGCCGATGCCGACGGCGATCAGCGGCAGGACGAAGGTGCCGGCCGTGGAGTGCGGCGTGACCAGCAGCGCCATGCCCAGCACGCCGAGCGCGTACACGGTGAGGCCGACCGCGAGCAGGCGCCGGCCGCCGAGCCGGTCGGTGAGCCGCCCGGCGACCGGCGCGACGGCGCTGAGCACCACCGTCCACGGCAGCGCGGCGAGGCCCGACTCCAGCGGGCTCATGCCGAGCAGCGCCTGCGTCTCGATCACGAAGACCAGCAGGAAGCCGTACAGCCCGAAGGAGCTGACGAGCGTGATCAGGGTCGCCGGGCCGAAGTTGCCGAGGCGGAACAGCCCGGGCGGGACGAGCGGCTCCCGCTGCCGGCGCTCGCGCAGCGCGAAGGCGATCCCGCACAGCCCCGCGGCGGCCAGGATCGCCGGGATGCTCACGGGCCCGCGTACCGTGCCCCAGTCGTGCCGCTCGCCCTCGATGAGGGCGTACATGAGGCCCACCAGCGCGGCGGTGGCCAGGAGTACGCCGACCACGTCGAGGTGGCGCGGCCGGCGGGTGCGCAGGTCGGGCACGAGCCACCAGGCCAGGGCGACGCCCGCCACGCTGAGCGGCACATTCAGGTAGAAGATCCACTCCCAGCCGAGCCGGGTGATCACGAGACCGCCGAGGGTGGGGCCGCTGACGGCGGCCACGCCCGCGACGGCGGTGAAGATCCCGAAGGCGGCGCCCCGTCGCGCGGCCGGGAAGATGCCGGAGATGAGGACCAGCGCCTGCGGCAGCAGTGCCGCGGCGCCCACGCCCTGCACCACCCGCGCGGCGATGAGCTGCCCGGGGGACTGGGCCGCCCCGCAGAGCACCGAGGCCACCGCGAACACCGCCATGCCGGCCATGAAGACGGTACGCGGGCCGAACAGGTCGCCGAGGCGTCCGGCGACGATCAGCAGCGACGCCAGCGCCAGCAGGTAACCGTTCAGCACCCAGAGCATGCTGTCGATCCCGGTGTCCAGGGAGCGCATCATGTCCGGCACGGCGGTGTTGACGATGCTCGTGTCGAGCAGGATGAGGAAGTTGCCGAGGCACAGCACCAGCAGGGCCGCCCACGGGTTGACCGGTCTCGGTCGCGGCGGCGTCGTCACCGGGTCGACGCCCCGCTCCGGGTCACGGCTCGTCCGCACGCGACGCCTCCTGCTCGACGGCGGCGTCGGCGCCGGGTACGCCGAGCGGGGCGGGCCGGAGGCCGTCCCCGTGCAGGGCCGCGCCGATCCGGCGGGCCGTGGCGAGGCTCGCCCAGGCCGTGACCGTGACCAGCGTGGCGTCGTCGGCGCCGCCGTCGCGGCAGGCGGCGACGTCGGCGTCGGTCACCCGGTACGGCGCGAGCGCGGTCAGCAGCGCCAGCCGGGCGACGGGTCGCTCGGCCGGCGCCAGTTCGGCGACGGCGGCGTCGAACCACCGGCCGCCGCCCGGCTCCGGCGGCGGCGGGTCGGCCAGGCAGGCCAGGATCCGCCGCCGGACGTGCTCCGGCAGGGCGGCCCGCCCGGCGTGGTGGACCGCCTGGCCGGCCCGGGCGAAGGCGGCGGCCACGTGCGGCTGGCCGACGGCCCAGGCCAGGTCGGCCTCCGGCGGCGCGGGCGGCAGCAGCTCCAGGGAACGGCCGGGCGGCCGTCCGGTGCGCGCCAGCGCCCCCATGATGCGGGCGGCCGTCCGCCGGACCCCGGCGCGGATCCCGGCCGGCGCCGGCGGCAACGGGGAGTCCTGGACGAAGACGCTCACCATCCGGTTGAGGTAGTGGAAGGCCACCGCCACGCCGATCAGTTCCGGCCCGTGCGCGGCGGGGAACGGCGGGGGACGGCGGCGCGCCGTGCTGCCGTCCCCGCTGTGCCGGGCCCACTCGGCCAGGGCCCGTAGCCGGGGGTCGCCGATCCCGCCGATCCCGGCGCCCAGCCACCCGCCCGGGTCGCCCAGCAGCCCGGCCGCCGTGGCGCCGTGCACCTCCACGCAGTACGGGCACCGGTTGCTCTCGGAGACGGCGGCGGCGACCACCTCCTTCGCCTCGCGACCCACCAGCCCCTCGGCGAGCAGCGTCTCGCGCAGCATCAGCCAGCAGGCTCGCAGCACGTCGGGGGCGGGGGAGTGCAGCAGCACCGGGGGCGCGAGGACGCCGAAGTCGTCGGCCATCTGCCGGTAGACCCGCGCGACGGGCCCGTCGGCGGCCTCCGGGGCGACCGGCGTCACGTGTCGGACGTGGGTCAGCATGGTGCGGCTCGTGACCCGAGCCAGTCGCCTGCCCATCGGTCTCCTTCCTGGTCGGGTGGACCGGGGCCGGGGGCGGGTGCTCCCCCGGCCCGCCGTGGTCCTAGCTGGGCACGACCTGGGGCACCGCGGTGACCGTCCCGTCGGGCAGCGAGCCGTGGTAGGTGACCGGTACGCCGCGCTCCTGCGCCGCGCGGACGATGCCGGGCACGGCCCGTTCGGCGAGCGCGGCGATGGTGAGGGCCGGGTTGACGGTGAGCGCGCCCGGCACCGCCGAGCCGTCGGTGACGAAGATGCCGGGGTGCTGCCGCAGCTCGTGCCGGTCGTCGAGGGCCGACGTCGCCGGGTCGTCGCCGATCCGGCAGGACGACAGCGGGTGCACCGTGTACGCGCCGACCACGTCGTTGGTCCACGGCATCACCCGGGCCAGCCCGTCACGCTCCAGGATGTCCCGGGCGTCCGCGTCGGCGGCGGCCCAGCCCCGCAGGGTGTTGGCGGTGGGCCGGTACCTCAGCGGCCCCCGGCCGAGCATCTGCTGGGAGATGCGGTCGGCGTTGCCGGTCGCCGGCGGCGGCCCGAAGACGCCCTCGTTGTCGTCCTCCGACATCGTGAAGAGCGTCAGCCACGACTGCCAGCGGCGCAGCATGTCCTTCTTGGCCAGGCCGAACCAGCTCGGACCCTGCGCGTCGGGCACCTGGGCGAGGATCGTGCCCAGTCCCAGCGGGAAGAAGAGCTGCTCCAGCGAGTACCGCTCGTACTCGGGCAGGTCCGGGTCGAGCCGGTCCCAGGTCGCCACCGTGGGCCCGCGGCCGATCTGGTTGGCGTCGTAGCCCTTTCCGTTGGGGCGGCTGAGCCCGAGCACCTCCCGGACCCGGTCGTCGTCGAAGACGGCCGTGTTGAGCCGCTCGCCGTTGCCGGAGAAGTACCGGCCGACGGCGGGGGGCATCGTGCCCAGGGTGGGCTCCGAGCGTTGCAGGATCACCGGGGTGGCCCCGGCCCCGGCCGCCACGATGACGATCTTGGCGTCGATCGTCCCGCTGTCGTGCAGGATCCGGTAGTCCTCCGCGTCGACGATGCGGTAGTGCACCCGGTACCCGCCGTCCTCGGTGCGGGAGAGGTGCTGCACCTCGTGCAACGGCCGGATCTCGGCGCCGTGCGCCAGGGCGGCCGGCAGGTAGTTGAGCAGCAGGGAGCGCTTCGCGTCGAAGCGGCACCCCGCCATCATCCAGTTGCAGTTGGTGCACTTGTCGACGTCCACGGCCGACGGCACCGGGTTGGCCGTGCGCCCGGCGTGCGCGCAGGCCGCCGCGAACAGGCCGCCGGCGTACGGCACCTTGTCCCAGCTCTGCATCGTCACCGGCAGCGACTCGCAGACCCGGTCGTACCAGGGGTCGAGCGTGGCGCGGGTGATGGCCGCCGGCCACATCCGGCGGCCGATGCTGCCCTGCCGCTCGAAGACGAACTGCGGCGCGCGCGGCATGGTGGCGAAGTAGACGACGCTGCCGCCGCCGACGCAGTTGCCGCCGAGCACGCTCATCCCGTCGCCGACGGTGAAGTCGAAGATCCGGGTGTACGACGAGCCGAGCTTGAAGTCGTGGTCGAACTCCTCGCTGGACAGCCACGGTCCGCGCTCCAGGACCACCACCCGGGCCCCGCCCGCGGCCAGGTGGTAGGCCGGGATCGCGCCGCCGAAGCCGCTGCCGATCACCACGACGTCGGTGCTTGCGCTACTGGTCATGCCGGGCTCCCTGTGGGGGTGGTGTGTGGGTGCAGTCGTGACAGCGGGCGTCCGTAGGAGTACTCGGGGAACCGCCACAGCCCGTCGGCGTCGGGCTTGGTGATGCCGATCGCCAGCAGCCCCGGGTGCCCGGCGGCGAGGGCGTCGACGGTGTTCATGTGCGCGGCGCTGTCGTAGGCCATGTTGCTGAACAGCGCGAGCCCCACCCACATCTCCTTCTCCGGGTTGTCCGGGGCGAGCAGGTGGCTCAGCAGCGCGGTGCGGTGGTCGAACGCGAGCGCGACGAAGGGCGGCACCGCCGGGTCGAGGGTCAGGCCGTTCGCCTCGGCGTACCCGGTCGCGTGCGCGTTGAGCGCCTCACTGAGCGTCCCCAGCATCAGCGCCAACCCGCCGGCCGGGTCCTCCATCAGGGCCAGCGCCCCGCTCTCGACGGCGCCGCCGTCGGCCGAGACGCCGGCGATCGCCCGGTCGTCGGCGGACCGCTTCGCCCCGGGGACGATGGTGTCGGCGAACGCTTCCAGCGTCAGCACGCGTGCCTGCTGCTCCTCGGGTGTTTCCGGTTGCACGGCGGCTACCTCCTTCTGGGGCGGGCGCGTCGGTTACCGGTCCCGCCATGACGTTTTTCGGGCAGCCTTGACCACCGCCCGCTAGGGCGACGGAGACAAGGGATGAAATGGTGGTCGCGCGGAATGCTCTCCGTGCGGTGTGGACGGTGCGCGAAGTTCTGCATCATCGTGGCTACCGACGCAGGTGGGACGCATCTTCTGTTTTGCTGAGGCCGATCTCCGACGGCCGGGGCGATTGGCGCGGAAATTGCGCGCACGGGAGGCGGGGGCGCAATTTCCGCGCCACGTTCCGCGCCGGGCGGCGGCGACCGATACCCGCGGTGGACGCGTCGGGCCGTCCCGGGCGGCGGGCACCGCGCTCCGGCCGCGGCGCACGGCGGGGCCGGACCCACGGGCGGGCCCGATGCGCCGGAGCTGCGGCTCGTCCCGGCGGTCCGGCTCGTCCCGGCGGCCCGGTCCGGCGGTCCGGCCCGCGCAGTCGGGGCGGCGGTCCGGACGTGTCAGGGGCCGGCCGGGGTGGGGGTCGGGCCGGGCGGGGGTCAGGCCGGTTCGGCGGCGCGGCGCGACGCGACGGTCGCCGGGAGCGCGGCGAGACCGGCCTGCCGGCGGCTCAGCCGCCCGGTCCGGTGCAGCCAGCGCACGGTGTCGGCCAGGGTCTCGTCCAGCGACCGGCTCGCCGGCCCGAGCAGCTCCTCGGTGGGCGTACCGTCCATCGGGCGGGCCGTGGCGCACAGGTAGATGGCGCCGTGCTCGGCGGGCAGGTGCACGGGCGAGAGCCGCTGCGCCGCGCTGACCAGATGGCCCATCGGCAGCAGGGCCGGGGCCGGCAGCCGGAGGGTGGGCAGGGCCCGCCCGGTGACCCGACGCAACGCGTCGACGAACTCCCGGGTCGTGACGTACCGGCCGGGGGCCGGGAAGCGGCGGGGACCGCGCCCCGGTTCGAGCACCGCCGCGTGCAGCCGGGCGACGTCCCGCACGTCGCCGACGGGGAAGCCGCCGGTCGGCCACAGCGGCATCAACCCGCGCAGCACGTTGCGCACCCGGGTCGTCTGGTCGCCCAGGTGCGGGTCGCCGGGTCCGAGCGAGGCCAGCGGGTAGGTGATCACCACCGGCGCCCCGTCGTCCTGGTGCCGGCGCGCGACGTGCTCGGCGGCGGCCTTGCTGCTCAGGTACGCCTCGCGGGGCGCGCCGACCGGCGAGTCGACGGTCAGCGTCGGCCCCGCGGCCGGCAGCAGCGCGCCGAAGGTGGAGACGTGCACGATCGGGTCGAGGCCCGCCGCCCGCGCCGCCCCGAGCACCAACTCGGTGCCGCGGAGGTTGACCGCCCGCATCCGCGCCCGGTCCCGCGAGTCGAAGCTGTACACGCCGGCGGCGTGCAGCGCGGCGGCGCAGCCGTCGGCGGCCAGGGCCACGTCGGCGGGGTCGGTGACGTCGCCGGTGACCAGCTCCACGCGCCCGGCGTCGGCGCCCAGCGCCGTCAGCACCCGGCGGGCGCGGGCCGGGTCGCGCACGAGCAGCCGGACCCGGTGCCCGGCGTCGAGGACGGCCGCCGTCGAGTGCGAGCCGATGAATCCGGTGCCACCGGTTACCAGGACCAGCATCGCGACTCCCGCGGGTGGGGGACTGGGTCGTCGCCCATCATGGGCGGGCGCCGCCGGGCCCTCCTTCTCCCAGGGTGCTCAACCGGCGTCGATGGCGTTGCCTGCGCCCCCGGACTCCCAATACTGGCATTGCCGCAGTCGTGGGAGCCGTCGTCGTGACCGCCCGGCGGGGCGGCGCAGAGCAGGAGGCAGATCATGATCGCTCGTCGGGTGGCCTCGTCGGTGGTCCAGCGCCAGGTCAACTACGTCACGCCGGTGCCGCAGGGGTCCGCACGGGGCCTGGTGGACGCCGTCTACCGCCAGGTCGCGCAGGAGATGCAACTGGTGGTGCCGCCGGCGCAGCTGCACTCCCCGTCGCCGGAGGTGCTGGCGGCGTACTGGATGGTGATGCGGGAGCCGCTGCTGCCGACGGAGAACGTGGACCGGGCGACCAAGGAGGCGGTGGCCGCCGCCGTGTCCGTGGCGAACATCTGCCCGTACTGCGTGGACATGCACAGCGTCGGGCTCTACGAGCTCTCCACGGAGCACGACGCGGAGGCGATCGTGGCCGACCGGCTCACCGAGATCGCCGACCGGCGCATCCGCGTGGCGGCGGAATGGGGTCGTACGGCGCACCAGCCGCAGACCTCGCGGCCGGTCCTGCCGTTTCCGGAGCGGGACCGTCCGGAGCTGGTCGGCGTGGTGGTGGGCTTCCACTACATCGCCCGCGTGGTCAACGTGTTCCTCTCCAACTTCCTGCTCCCGCCGGGGCTGACGCCGCGGGCGCGCCGGCGCCTGAAGCGGGGCATCGGCTGGGTGTTGCAGGGGACGCTGCGCGACGCCCGGGAGCCGGGCCGCTCGGTGGAGCTGCTGCCGTCGGCGCCGCTGCCGGCGGAGGCCGCCTGGGCGGCGGGCAGCCCGCACGTGGCCGGGGCGATGGCCCGCGCCTACGCGGCGTTCGAGGCGGCCGGCGAGCGGGCGGTCCCGCCGGCGGTCCGGGAGCTGGTCGCGGAACGCCTCGACGCCTGGCGCGGGGAGGAGACCGGCCTGAGTCGACAGTGGTGCGAGCGGCTGATCGCGCCGCTGCCCGAGGCGGAGCGGGCCGCCGGCCGCCTGGCCCTGCTGACCGCGTTCGCCTCCTACCAGGTCGACGAGGAGGTGGTCACGGAGTTCCGCCGCCACCGGCCAGGCGACGCGGCCCTGGTCGACGCGGTCGCCTGGGCCAGCTTCGCGGCGGCCCGCCGGGTCGGCACCTGGTACGCCCCCGCCGGCTCGCCCGAGCCGGTCTGACGTGGTCCCGACACGATCTGCGCAACATTGGAGACGCGTCGGCGTGTCCGAGCCGACACGCTGGGTGAGGGGCGTGGTGTTCTCGCGCCCGTGACCCTTCCAAGGAGGAAACGTGACGAGCTACCAGGCGACCCTGCCCGGAGCGTCCGGGCGGTGGGCGGCACTCAACGGCGCGCACCATCGGGCGGCCCTGAACGCCTTTCTCGTGATCGTGCTGGCGCACTGGGCCGAGCACCTGGTGCAGGCGTACCAGATCTGGGGCCTGGGCTGGTCGCGGCCCGAGGCGCGCGGGGTGCTCGGCATGCCGTTCCCGTGGCTGGTCAGCTCGGAGTGGCTGCACTACGGCTACGCCATCGTGATGCTCGTCGGGCTGTGGATGCTGCGCCCCGGCTTCGTCGGGCGCAGCCGGAGCTGGTGGACCGCCGCCCTGGCGATCCAGTTCTGGCACCACATCGAGCACCTGCTGCTGCTGTTGCAGGCGCAGACCGGCCGGCACCTGTTCGACAGCCCCGTGCCCACCAGCCTGCTCCAGGTCGTGATCCCCCGGGTCGAGCTGCACCTGTTCTACAACACGGTCGTCTTCGTGCCGATGGTGATCGCGATGTACCTGCACCTGCGGCCCTCCGCGGCGGAGGCGGAGCTGATGTCGTGCAGCTGCCGGCAGCCCGAGGCCGCCGCGCAGCCGTCATGACCACCGTGGACGACGCCCGTCCGCCCGCGCCGCCCACGTCTGCCGGGGCGGTGCGGCGGGCGGCCGTCGTCGTCGCGGTGGGCGTCGTGCTGTCGATCGTGGCGCTGCTGGCCTTCGGCACCCCGGCCGCCAGCCGCAGGATGATGCTGAACCCGGGCGACGGGTCGGTCGTCGCTGCCGCGCCCGCCGAGGTGTCGCTCACGCTCGGCGGCGCCGAGTCGACCGAGAACCCGCACCTGGCGGTCACCGGACCGACCGGGGCGACCGTCTCGACCGGGAGGCCGGCCTTCCGCGACGGCCGCCTGGCCGTGCGGGTGCGCGACGCCGGGCCGGGCGCCTACCGCGTCGCCTACCGCGCCCTGTTGCCCGACAACCGGGAGGTCTCCGGCCTGGCCGGCTTCACCGTGACCCCCGGCGCCGTCCCGGCCGGGCCCGTCGCCGCGCCGGTCGGGGACGTGACCGCCGGCCACGACCACGCCCGGATCGACGGCATCAACGGCGTGCTCCTGCTGCTCGACCTGGGCCTCGTCGCGGTGGCCCTGCTGCTGATGTTCCTCCGGCCGCAGCGGACGAGGGGACCCGTCGCAGGTCCGTGACCCGCCCCACGGGCGGCCCCGCGGGGCCGCCCGTGGGGCGGATGAGCGCACAGCAGAAGAGGCGGCCCCGACCGGCGCGAGGTGACGATGAAGTCACCCGCCGGCCGGGGCCGGCGTCGTCGTACCGACAGGGGGATCTGCCATGCCGACGGTACTGGGCTCCGTGCGTCGACTGCTGATGGCGCCGACGCTCGCGGAGGTGACCTTCGCCCGTCGGGGCTTCCCCGGCCCCGCCACGGAGGTCACCCGCCGACTGGAGGCGGTTCCGCAGTCGGTGGTCTGCGGATTCGAGTGGGGCATCGACACCCGCGACCCGTGGGAGCTGGAGCGCCGGCTCGCGCTCGTCGACCGGGAACTGCTCGGCTTCGCCTACGAGGGCGCCACGATGGCCTGCACCATCCTCGACGTGATGGGGCCCCGGCGCGGCACCCGCACCCGCGACCTGCTGCGGGGCCCCGGCGCGCCGCACCTCTTCCTCGCCTACATCGGCATCGGGTTCGCGATGGCACGCCTGCCGCGACCCCTCTGGCGGCACGTCGTCCCGGACCTGACGGGCTCCCCGTACCACCCGACGATGACCTGGCTGGCCGTGGACGGCTACGGGTTCGACCGCGCCTACTTCGACCTCGACCGGTGGGTGACCCGGCAGGAGCGGCTGGCGACGTACCCGTGGCAGGGTCACGGGGACTACTTCCTCCGGGCCACCGACCAGGGCCTCGGACGGGCGCTGTGGTTCATCCACGGCGCCCGCACCGCCGACGTGGCCGGGGCCGTGCGGGCCTTCGCCGCCGACCGGCACGGCGACCTGTGGAGCGGGGTGGGGCTCGCCGCCACCTTCGCCGGGGGCGCCGACGCCGAGGCGCTCGACGCGCTGCGCGCCGACGCCGGCCCGTGCGCGCCGGACCTGGCCCAGGGCGCGGTCTTCGCCGCCAAGGCCCGCAGCCACGCCGGGCACGTGCCGGCGCACAGCGAGGCGGCCATGCACGCGCTCGGCGGACGGTCCGTGGCCGCCGCCGCCGCTCTCGCCGACGACGTCGCGGTCAGCGCGGAGCCGGCCGGACGGCTGCCCGCGTACGAGATCTGGCGGCGCAACGTCCGCGCGCACTTCGAGCCGGCCGGCATCGGTCACGGCCGCTGAGCACCGCCCGCGTCGTCCCCCGGGCGCTCGCCGTGCCGCCGCGCGTCAGCGGAACGTGAATGTTCCTGATAGTTGCGACGAGTGCGCAAGGTTGAAGAAATCAATCCTTCTCGCGCTTGCCATCATCGAATTGGATGTCATCCCGGTAAACGGAAACACCGACCCTTTGGGGGAACGTGCGATGCAGAGCCTGCGTGATCTGCGGCGCAGAATCCTGACGCCAAATATCTCCGAGACGAAAATGGACGTGCGCGGATTCCACGTGAAGAACGAGGAATCGAAGGCACTGCTCGAAACCGTCGGCGCCTCATTCCTCGCCGGTTACGGATACGCCGCCGAGGCGCCGACGACCGCGGCGGCCGAACGCCGTCTGGAAACGGTGCCGTCGCGTTTTCGCGGCTTCGCGTACGAGGGCGCCGGGATGGGCTTCGCCGTCCGGGACGCGCTGCGGCCGGGCCGCCCCCGGCACGTGGCGGGCCTGCTCGCCGGCCGGGGCGACGCGCACGTCTACATGGTGTACGTCGGCGTGGGCTGGGCGATGGCCCGGGTGCCCCGGGTCCGCTGGGGCCAGCTGTACGCCCCGGACCCGCTGCTGCGGTGGCTGGTGCTCGACGGCTACGGCTTCCACCAGGCGTACTTCCACACCGACCGGTACGTGTACGGGCAGTACCGCCACCCGCGCTTCCCGTGGCCGGCCGAGGGCCCGCGCGAGTACGCCGACCGGGTCATCGACCAGGGCATCGGGCGGGCCACCTGGTTCGTGGGCGGCACCGACGTGGACCGGGTCACGGAGATCTTCGCCGCGTTCCCCGCCCACCGGCGGGCCGACCTGTACGCCGGTGCCGGCCTCGCCGCCACCTACGCCGGGGGAGCCACCGAGGCGGACCTGCACCGGTTCCGCGACCGTGCCGGCGACTACCGCGTGGACCTCGCCCAGGGCAGCGCCTTCGCGGCCGGGGCCCGGGTGCGCGCCGGCCTGGTCGTCCCGCACAACGAGATCGCCACGCAGGTGTTCTGCGGCATGTCCACCGCCGAGGCGTCGAAGGTGACCGACGTGACCCTGCCCCGCGGGCAGGACGGCGGCACGCCCGCCTACGAGCGGTGGCGCCAGGCCATCGCCGCGGAGTTCGAGGGGCGGTGCTGATCGTGGCGCCCCACCCACCGGCCAATCCCGCGCCCCGGCGGTCCACCACCGCACGCAACGAAGGAGAGACCTCGTGACAAGGATCGCTGTCGTGGGGATGGCGTGCCGCTACCCGGACGCCACGTCGCCCCGTGAACTGTGGGAGAACGCCCTCGCCGGGCGGCGGGCCTTCCGCCGGCTGCCCCAGGTGCGGATGAGTCTGGACGACTACTGGGATCCGGACCCGGCCACGCCCGACCGCTTCTACGCCCGCAACGCCGCGGTCATCGAGGGCTACGAGTTCGACCGCATCGCCTACAAGATCGCCGGTAGCACCTACCGTTCCACCGACCTCACCCACTGGCTCGCCCTCGACATGGCCGCCATGGCGCTGGCCGACGCCGGGTTCCCGATGGCGGAGGGACTGCCCCGCGAGCGCACCGGCGTGGTCGTCGGCAACACGCTGACCGGCGAGTTCTCCCGGGCGAACCAGCTGCGGCTGCGCTGGCCGTACGTGCGTCGCATGGTCGCCGCCGCGCTCAAGGAGCAGGACTGGGACGACGACCAGCTCACCACGTTCCTCGACGACTTCGAGGCGACCTTCAAGGGCCCGTTCCCGGAGGTCGACGAGGACACCCTCGCGGGTGGGCTGTCCAACACCATCGCCGGGCGCATCTGCAACCACTTCGACTTCAAGGGCGGCGGCTACACCGTCGACGGCGCCTGCTCCTCGTCCCTGCTCTCCGTCGCCACCGCGTGCAAGACCCTCTCGGACGGCGAGGTCGACGTGGCGGTCGCCGGCGGGGTCGACCTGTCCATCGACCCCTTCGAGATCATCGGTTTCGCCAAGACCGGCGCGCTGGCGCGCGGCGAGATGCGGATCTACGACCGCGGCTCGAACGGGTTCTGGCCCGGCGAGGGCTGCGGCATGGTGGTCCTGATGCGCGAGGCGGAGGCCCGCCAGGCGGGGCACCGCATCTACGCCACCATCGCGGGCTGGGGCATCTCCTCCGACGGCAAGGGCGGTATCACCCGGCCCGAGGTCGCCGGCTACCAGCTCGCCCTGCGCCGGGCGTACGACCGGGCCGGGTTCGGCATCGAGACCGTCGGGCTCTTCGAGGGCCACGGCACCGGCACGGCGGTGGGCGACGCCACCGAGCTCCAGGCGCTGTCGCTGGCCCGACGCACCGCCGACGAGAACTCCCCGCAGGCCGCGATCAGCTCGATCAAGGGCATGATCGGGCACACCAAGGCGGCGGCCGGCGTCGCCGGCCTGATCAAGGCCGCGATGGCGGTCCACCACGAGGTGCTGCCGCCCACCATCGGCTGCGTCGACCCGCACGAGATCCTCACCGCCGAGCAGTCCGCCCTGCGGGCCCTGCGCAAGGCCGAGGCGTGGCCGCGCGAACTGCCGGTGCGCGCCGGCGTGACGGCGATGGGCTTCGGCGGCATCAACACCCACATCGTGCTGGAGAACGCGCAGCCGCGTCGCTCGTCCCGGCTGGACAGCCGCTTCCGCAACCTCGCCGCCTCGATGCAGGACGTGGAGCTCCTGCTCGTCGACGGGGGCAGCTCGCAGGAACTGCGTGAGCGGTTGCAGCGCCTCGTCGAGTTCGTGCCCACGGTGTCGTACGCCCAGCTGGGCGACCTCGCCGCCACCCTGCACCGGGAGCTGCGCGACCTGCCGTACCGGGCGGGCGTGGTGGTCTCCTCGCCCGAGGACGCCGAGCGGCAGCTGCGCCGGATCTGCGACGCCCTCGACGCGGGCGAGGTGCGCCTGTTCTCCTCCGACGGCCGCTGCTTCCTGGGCCACGTGAGCGGTCCGGGCCGCATCGGCTTCCTCTTCCCCGGGCAGGGGTCCGGCAAGGGCACCTCGGGTGGCGCGCTGCGCCGCCGCTTCGCCGACGTGGAGGAGGTGTACCAGCGGGCGGCGCTGCCGCGCACCGGCGACATGGTCGCCACCGCGGTGGCCCAGCCGCGGATCGTCACCGGTTCGCTGGCCGGCCTGCGGGCGCTGTCGCTGCTCAACCTCGACGCGACGGTCGCCGTCGGGCACAGCCTCGGCGAGATCGCCGCCCTGCACTGGGCCGGCGTGCTCGACGAGGAGGCCCTGCTCCGGGTCGCCGGCGTGCGCGGCCGGACGATGGGGGAGCGCAGCGCCTCCGGCACGATGGCCAACATCGGTGCCCCGCCCGAGCGGGTGGCCGGGCTGATCGCTGGCCTGTCCGTGGTGATCGCCGCGTACAACGGGCCGGAGCAGACCGTGATCGCGGGCTCGGAGGCCGCGGTGGAGGACGCCTGCGAGCGGGCCCGCTCGGCCGGCCTGCGGACCACGGGGCTGTCGGTGTCCCACGCCTTCCACTCCCCGCTGGTCGAGCCGGCCGCGGACGCCTTCCTCGAGGCGCTGGCGGGGGAGCGGTTCGGGCCCGTCACCCGGCGGGTCGTCTCCACCGTCACCGGCGAACCGCTCGCCCACGACACCGACGTCTCCGCCCTGCTGCACCGCCAGATCACCGACCCGGTGCTGTTCAGCCAGGCCGTGGCCCTCGCCGCCAAGGAGGTCGACCTCTTCGTCGAGGTCGGCCCGGGGCAGGTGCTCTCCGGTCTCGCGGCGGCCAGCACCGACCTGCCGGCGGTGGCGCTCAACACCGACGACGAGTCGCTGGCGGGCCTGCTGCGCGTCGCGGCGGCCGCGTACGTCGTCGGCGCCGGCGGCGTGGAGGGCACCCTCTTCCACGACCGGCTGGTCCGGCCGCTGGAGGTGGGCCAGAACTTCCGCTTCTTCGCCAGCCCCTGCGAGTCCGCACCGGTGGTGAGCCTGCCCAAGGGCACCGGCGTCCGGGCGGCCGGTCCGCCGGCGGCCGACGGGCAGCGGCCGGAGCCGGAGCAGCCGGCCGGCGAGTCGAGCCTGCAACTGCTGCGCCGGCTGGCCGCCGAGCGGGCCGAGCTGCCGCTGGAGATGGTGCACGACGGCAGCCAGCTCCTCGACGACCTGCACCTCAGCTCGATCACCGTCGGCCAACTGGTCAACCAGGCGGCGCAGCAGCTCGGGGTGCCGGCCGCGCAGACCCCGACCAACTTCGCGACGGCCACCGTCGGGCAGCTCGCCGAGGCCCTGGAGCAGCTCGCCCGGACCGGTCGGGAGACCGACGCGTCCGGCCCGACCATCGTGCAGGGCGTCGCCGACTGGTGCCGGGCCTGGTCGGTGGATCTCGACGAGGCGCCGGCCCCGGTCGCCGCCCGGACCGAGGCCGACGGACCCTGGCAGCTGTTCGCCCCCGCCGGCCACCCGCTCGCCGAGCCGCTGCGCGCGGCCCTGCAGGCCGCCGGCCTCGGCGCGGGCGTGCTGGTGTGCCTGCCGGAGGAGTGCGCGGAGGCCGATCTCGAACTGGCCCTGCGCGGTGCGCAGGCGGCGACCGCCGCCGCCCCCGGCACCCGGTTCGTCCTCGTCCAGCAGGGCGCGGGCGCGGCCGGGCTGGCCAAGACGCTACGGCTGGAGGCGCCGCAGCTGCGGACCACGATCGTGCACACCCCGCCGGTGCCGGAGGCCGTGGCCCGGGTGACGGCGGAGGTCGCCGCCACCGACGGCTTCGCCGAGGTCGACTACGACGCCGCCGGGCGGCGCCGGGTGCCCACCCTGCGCGGGCTGCCGGTGCGCCCGGCCGAGACGCGGCAGCCGCTGGGCGCCGAGGACCTGCTGCTGGTCACCGGCGGCGGCAAGGGCATCACCGCGGAGTGCGCCCTGGCGATGGCCGTCGACAGCGGCGCCAGCCTCGCCGTGCTCGGCCGCTCCGACCCCGCCCAGGACGACGAGCTGGCCGCGAACCTCAAGCGGATGGCGGACGCCGGCGTGCGGGTGCGCTACGCCCGGGCCGACGTGGCCGACCCGGAGCAGGTGCGGCAGGCCGTCGACGGGCTCGTCGCCGAGCTGGGACCGGTCACGGCGGTGCTGCACGGCGCGGGCCGCAACGAGCCGGCGGCGTTGACCGGCCTCACCATGGACGCGTTCCGCCGCACGTTCGCGCCGAAGGTCGACGGCCTGCGCGCCGTGCTCGACGCGGTCGACGGCGACCGGCTGCGCCTGCTGGTGACGTTCGGCAGCATCATCGGCCGGGCGGGCCTGCGCGGCGAGGCGCACTACGCCACGGCCAACGACTGGCTGGCCGAGCTGACCGTCGACTTCGGCCGACGCCACCCGAACTGTCGCAGCCTCTGCCTGGAGTGGTCGGTCTGGTCCGGCGTCGGGATGGGCGAGCGGCTGTCCGTGGTCGAGGCGCTGACCCGCGACGGCATCACCCCGGTCACCCCCGACCAGGGGGTGCAGATGCTCCGGCGCCTGCTCGCCGACCCGCACGTACCGTCGGTGGTGGTGGTCAGCGGGCGTACGGAGGGCATCGACACGGTCCGGGTGGACAGTCCGGAGCTGCCGCTGCTGCGGTTCGTGGACCGCCCGCTCGTGCGCTACCACGGCGTCGAACTGGTCGCCGAGGCCGAGCTCAAGCCGGTCACCGACCTCTACCTCGACCACCACCGGCTGGACGGCAACCTGTTGTTCCCGGCGGTGTTCGGCATGGAGGCGATGGCCCAGGTCGCCGCCGCGGTGACCGGACGGGACGACACACCGGTGGTCGAGCGGGCCGAGTTCCTGCGGCCCATCGTGGTGCCGCCGGAGGGCAGCACCACCATCCGGATCGCCACCCTCGTGGTCGAGGACGACGTCGTGGACGCGGTCATCTACAGCGCGGAGACGGAGTTCAGCGCGGCGCACTTCCGGGCGCGGCTGCACTTCACCGGCACGCGACCGCCGGCAGGCCCGCCCGAGCAGGTGCCCGCCGGGCTGCCGGCGGTGCCGCTGGATCCCGCCACCGACCTGTACGGCGACATCCTGTTCCAGGGTGGACGGTTCCAGCGGCTGCGCCGCTACCACCGGTCGGCCGCCCGGCATGTCGACGCCGACGTCGTCACGGCTCCCCGGACGCGCTGGTTCGCCGACTACCTGCCGGACAACCTGCTGCTGGGCGACCCCGGCGTGCGGGACGCCCTCATGCACGGCAACCAGGTCTGCGTCCCCGACGCGACGCTGCTGCCGGCGGGGATCGAGCGGCTGCACCCGGCGGGTACCCGCCTGACCGAGACCGAGGAGCTCCGCTACTGCGCCGAGGAGCGCAGCCGCGACGGCGACACCTACGTCTACGACATCGCGCTGCGCTCCGCCGACGGTGCGGTCGTGGAGCGGTGGGAGGGCCTGCGGCTGCGGGCGGTACGCAAGAAGGACGGCCGTGGCCCGTGGGTGGCGCCGCTGCTCGGCTCGTACCTTGAGCGGGCGGTCGGCGACCTGGTCGGCGGCGCCGTCGCCGTCGCCGTGGAGCCGACCCCGACGGACCAGGGCGGACGCGGCGAGCCGTCCGGGCAGGGCACGCCGGACGAGACCCGTCGGCGCCGGGCCCGGACCGCGGTGGCCGCCGGCCGGGCCGCGGGTGGGCCGGTCGAGGTCGCGTACCGGCCCGACGGTCGCCCCGAGCTGGCCGACGGGCGGTCCCTCTCCGCCGCGCACGCCGAGGACCTCACGCTGTGTGTGGTGGGGGCCGGGCCGCTGGCCTGCGACGTGGAGGCGGTACGCGCCCGGGAGGAGTCGGTCTGGCAGGGGCTGCTCGGCGCGCACGTCGACCTCGCCCGGCTCTGCGCCGCCGACGGCGGGGAGTCCCTGGACGCGGCGGCCACGCGGGTGTGGGCGGCGATCGAGTGCCTGCGCAAGGCGGGGCTCTCGCACCGGGCGCCGCTGGTCGCGGTGCCCTCGGACCGGGCCGGCTGGCTGGTCTTCGCCTCCGGCGACCTGCGGATCGCCACGCTCGTCACGACCGTGCGGGACCTGCCCCAGCCGATGGCGTTCGCGATCCTGACGGAAGGACGGGCCTAGGCGATGGACAAGTACTTCGAGTACCTGCACACGGTGGGCTTCGAGGAGACCAACCTCGTCGGCAACGTGTACTACGTCAACTATCTGCGCTGGCAGGGGCGCTGCCGGGAGATGTTCCTGAAGGAACGGGCGCCGGACGTGCTGGCGGACGTACGCGACGACCTGAAGCTGTTCACCCTCCGCGTCGACTGCGAGTTCTTCGCCGAGATCACCGCGTTCGACGAGCTGTCCATCCGGATGCGCCTGGTGGAGCTGGCGCAGACCCAGCTGGAGTTCAGCTTCGACTACGTCAAGCTCGACCGGGACGGCGGCGAGACGCTGGTGGCCCGGGGCCGGCAGCGCATCGCCTGCATGCGCGGCCCGAACACCCGCACCGCGCCGGCGAGGGTGCCGGAGGCACTGGTGACGGCGCTCGCGCCGTACACCTCGGCGCGGCGCACCTGACGGCGCGAGGAGGAGACGTCGTGGACGTACAGCGAACACTCACCGTCGGGACGCCCGACGTGACGGCACTACGGCGGGCGTACGGCGCATTCGCGACCGGCGTCACGGTGGTGACCGTCGGCGGTGCCACCCCGCACGGGATGACCGCCAACTCGTTCACCTCGGTGTCGCTCGACCCGCCGCTGGTGCTGGTGTGCGTCGACCGCAACGCGGTGATGCACGCCTGTCTCTCCGAGACCCGGGAGTTCGCGGTCTCGGTGCTGACCGACGACCAGGAGAGGGTGGCCCGGTACTTCGCCGACGGGCGGCGACCGCTCGGCGGTGAGCAGTTCGACCAGGTGGACTGGCGGCCCGGCGCGACGACGGGGGCGCCGCTGATCAGCGGCGCCCTCGCCCACTTCGAGTGCGAGGTGTGGCGTTCCTACGACGGCGGCGACCACACCATCTTCCTCGGCCGGCTGCTCTCCCTGGAGCGCCGGGCGGACGGGGAGGCCCTGCTCTTCCTCTCCGGACGGTTCCGTCAGGTCGAGCGGGAACGGAGTGAGGCGGCATGACGACGATCGAGGGAGCGGCCCGGCGCACGCCGCCGGGCCCGCCCCGCTCCGCCGGCCTGCACATGCTGGTCCTGATGGGCCGGGACCGGCTGCGGATGATGACCCTGGCCGCGGAGCGGTACGGCGACGCCGCCCGGCTGCCGGTCGGTCCCAAGCAGCTCTACTTCTTCAACCATCCCGACCACGCCAAGCACGTCCTGTCCGACAACAGCGCCAACTACCAGAAGGGCATCGGCCTGGTGCACGCCCGCCGGGCGCTCGGTGACGGCCTGCTCACCAGCGAGGGTGAGCTGTGGCGCAAGCAGCGCAAGGTGATCCAGCCGGCGTTCCAGAAGGGACGGCTCGCCCAGTACGCCGGGGTGATCGGCGAGGAGGCCGCGCTGCTCGTCGAGCGGCTGGTGGCGCGGGCCGGCGGCCCTCCGGTCGACGTGCTGGAGGAGATGACCACGCTGACCCTCGGGGTGCTCGGGCGGACCCTGCTCGACGCCGAGCTGAGCGGCTTCCACGGCGTCGGCGCGTCGTTCGCGGCCGTGCAGGACCAGGCGATGTTCGAGCTGGAGACGCTGAGTGCGGTGCCGCCGTGGATCCCGCTGCCCCGGCAGCTGCGGTTCCGGCGCGCCCGCCGCCACCTCCAGCAGGTCGTCGACGAACTCGTCGCCGGTCGGGGCCGGAACGTGGACGGTCGGGACGACGTGCTCTCGCGCCTGATCATCTCGACCCGGCTCGAGAAGGACCCGCGGGTGGCCCGGCAGCGGCTGCGCGACGAGCTGGTCACGCTGCTGCTGGCCGGGCACGAGACGACGGCCAGCACGCTGGGCTGGAGCCTGCACCTGCTCGACCGGCATCCGGAGATCCGGCAGCGGGTCCGCGAGGAGGCCGTGACGGTGCTGGGCGACCGGCTGCCCGGGTACGAGGACCTGCACCGGCTGCGGTTCACGGCGATGGTGGTGGAGGAGGCCATCCGGCTCTACCCGCCGGTCTGGCTCCTGCCCCGCAAGGCCCAGGAGGACGACGAGATCGGCGGGTACCACGTGCCGGCCGGGGCCGACATCCTCATCTCCCCGTACACCCTGCACCGGCATCCCCGGTTCTGGGACGAGCCGGAGCGCTTCGACCCGGACCGCTTCGACCCGTCGCGCAGCACGGAGCGCCCCCGGTACGCGTACATCCCGTTCGGCGCCGGCCCACGGTTCTGCGTGGGCAACAACCTGGGCATGATGGAGGCCACCCTCGTCCTGGCCATGCTGCTGCGGGACGTGCGCCTGGCCGGGGTGCCGGGCCGTCCGGTGGTGCCCGAGCCGATGCTGTCGCTGCGGGTGCGCGGCGGGCTGCCGATGACGGTGCACAAGGTCGACTGATCCCCACGCGGCGGTCCCGCGGGCGCCACGGCGTCCGCGGGACCGCCGCGTGTCCGCCCGGGTGGCCGCAGCGCCCCGGGCGCCGGCTCCTCGGCTGCCTACGGGGTCGACGACGAGGGTTCGGTGCGGTGGCGTGGCCGGGGGCGGTCCCTCTGCGGACATGCGGACACCCCGGCCGCCGACGCCGTTGCGGGCGCCGGCGGCCGGGGTGCCCCGTGGCCGACCACGGGTGGACGCGGCGGTGGGGAGCATCGCCTGAGGGGTACGCGGTGCTCCGCCCGTGGGCGGGTCAGGCCGCGTACACCTCGGCCCGGTTCTCCCTCTGCGCCTGGCGTTCGCTCGCCGCCTTCCGGCTGTCGAGCAGGGCCAGGAGCACCGGTGGGTCTATCTTGGAGACCTGCTTGAGGTGCGCGTCCGCGGTCAGGGTCTGACGGCCGCGCACCACCAGCGGGCCCACCGCGGACACCATCATCGTGTCCTGCTCGAGCCGGAGCACGTCGCCGGAGACCGAGTGGCACAGCAGGTACCAGGTGCCGTCGGGCACGTTCACGAAGCGGTAGACGCCCGGCGACTCCAGGATGGCGCAGCGTACCGGCGGGCCCTCCGGGATGCGGTGCTGGAACAGGCCCATGAAGATGAGCCCGGGCACCGGCCCGCGGGCGGGGGCGGTGACCCGCCCGGTGATGGTGCCCTGCGTCAGGCCCGTCGGGCGTTGGGTGGGGATGCGCGGCGTGAAGCCGCCCATCCGCCGGTACGTGGTTGGTGGCAGGCCGACGCTCTTGGTGAACCTGGTGCTGAACGTGCCGACGCTGTTGTAGCCCACCCGGAGGCTGATGTCCGTGACGTTGAGCCTGGTCGTGGTGAGCAGCCGCTTGGCCTCCTGCAGGCGGATCGCGGACAGGAACCGACCGGGCGAGATGCCGGTGACCCGCTGGAAGATCCGCGTGAAGTGGAACTTGCTGAACATGGCTGCGCGTGCCATGTCGTCCACCGTCAACTGCTCCGATAAATTGCTGCGCATCGTGTCGATCGCCCGTTCCACTGCCTGCTCTGCGCTGTCGTGCATTTGTCTCCCCCGGATTGCGGACAATCCCAATGTGTGGATGTGGCGAATTGGGCCGAGTCATTTGGGAGCATCGACCGCCACTATTCCCCGCTAACCGCAGTCGATGCTAGCCCAGGCCGGTCGGCCGGTCAACACGTTCTGCGTTCGGAGAGTAGCGCGGAGTGACGACGGGGGGCTTATCAATTCTTGCCCAGAATTGGCACGTGCCACTGTACGTTCCGAGTGGAGATCGCTAAGATTGCACTTCGTATTGTGGAACTCGCCAGTATCCGCGCCGCCGTCTATCAATCCTTAGCGTAATTTTTCGGACATCGGCGGCCCGTTCCGATGCGTGGCGATCGAGCGGCCGGGTGCCCCCGTCGCCGGCGTGTCCGATCCGCCGTTGATGAACATCTATCAATGGCTAGCGATCGATCTCTATGGCAAGATTGCCCAAACGTTCGCCAGGGCGGAGGACGCGTGCGTATCTCGGAGCTCAGTCGACAGAGTGGCGTGTCGGTCCCGACGATCAAGTTCTATCTGCGTGAGGGATTGCTCCCGGCGGGCCTGCCCACGGGCCGTAACCAGGCGGACTACAGCGAGCGGCACCTGCGACGGATCCGACTGATCCGGACCCTGAGCGGGATCGCCGGGCTCGACCTCTCCTCGGTCCGGGAGATCCTGGCGGCCATCGACGACGACGAGGTCACCCTGCGGGACGCGTACCAGGTGCTGGACCGCGCCCTCTACCTCGACGGGTCGGAGACGCTGGGCCGGGCGGCCGTGGACTGCGCACGGGCGGAGGTGGCCGAGTTCGCCGACGCACTCGGCTGGTCCCGCGAGACCAGCGCCTCCGGCGGCGAGGTGCTGGCGCAGGTGCTGGCCGGGCTGCGCAGCCTGGGCTGCGAGGCCGACGCACCCTTCTTCCTCTCCTACGCCCGCGCCGCCGAGCAACTCGTCGTCGCGGAACTCGACCTGCTCGCCGGCGACGGCGGGACCGAGAAGGGTCCGGCGATCGTGCGCAGCGTCCTGTTCGGGGTCGCCCTGTCCGCCCTGCGCCGCATGGCGCACGAGCACCACGCCGCGCTGCGATTCCCACTAAATACGGTTGAGTGCGCTCCTGGAACGGGTGAGATGCCGGATCCGACCGGCCGGTAACGTGCGCGTCCTCCTCGGCCACTGAGCAACTTTTGAGAAGAACTCAAGCCGTGCTCCCGCGACCATAAGTGAGCCGGCGGCGACTTTCGCGGCCGGTTCACCAGGCATCGTGAAGGGACCGCACGCCATGCCTCGATCGGCTGAGAATGGGCAGCGCCGGCCACGTACGCCGTAGCGCCCCGCGTGGGTGAATGCCCCGTTCCGACGGCGATGAACTGCTGAAGGATGACAGCGATAAAATTGTCGCCGGGACAATTCACTCCATTTCTCGGTCGGCGACACTGCCCGTCGCCAGGCCCGGCCGCACGGCGAGACCAGCCGTTGCACGGCACGGGTGGTGGCCCAATCTGGAGGGGAACCCCTTGCCATCCCAACCCGTCGGCGCCATCCGCCGAATCATTCCCGCTGTCTTCGTGTTGGTCCTCGTGGCCGCGTTCTTCGTCGTCGCCCGGCTGCCCAGCGCGTCGGCCGAGGAGCGTCAGACGCTGGCGTCGCGGTTCGGCTTCACCGAGCTGCCGATCGCGCTGCCGCCCGGCCTGCCCGAGCGCACCGTGCGGCCGGTCAATCCCGAGTACGAGCACATCCGTGCCTGGGTCTCGTCGGTCGGCGCCGCCGTCGCGGCCAACGACCTCGACGGCGACCTGATCGCCAACGACCTCTGCCTGGTCGACACCCGCAGCGACAGCGTCATCGTCACGCCGTCGCCCGACGGGCCCGCCCGGTACGCGCCCTTCGTGCTGGACCCCGCGCCCCTGCCCACCCACAAGGCGATGGCGCCGATGGGCTGCGTGCCCGGCGACTTCAACGGCGACGGCCGCACCGACCTGCTCGCCTACTACTGGGGTCGCACGCCGGTGCTGTTCCTGCACCGCGCCTCCGCCACGGGACCGCTGGCCATGGGAACCTTCCACCCCACCGAACTGGTCGGCCAGCCGTCCTCCTCCGGCGGCGAGTACCAGGGCAAGCTCTGGAACACCAACGCGGTCGCGGTCGCGGACTTCGACGGTGACGGCCGGCCCGACATCGGCGTCTTCAACTACTTCCCCGACAGCCAGGTGCTCGACCCGGCCGGCCAGCCGAACGTCGAGATGAACCACTCGCTGTCGAGGGCGCAGAACGCCGGCGGGGCGCACGTGCTGCGCTGGACCGCCGCCACGAGCGGCGACAACCCGACCGCGACGTACGTCGAGCAGTCGGCCATCCCGCCGGAGTACGCCACCGGCTGGACCCTCGGCGCCGGCTCCGCCGACATCGACGGCGATCTGCTGCCCGAGCTGTACCTCGCCAACGACTTCGGGCGGGACCGCTTCTTCCACAACGTCTCCACGCCGGGCCAGATCCGCTTCGCGATGGCCGAGGGCCGCCGCGGCGCGCTCACCCCGAAGTCCATGGTGGTCGGCCACGACTCGTTCAAGGGCATGTCCATCGAGTTCGGCGACCTCGGCGGCACCGGCAAGTTCGACATGTTCGTCAGCAACATCACCACCTCCTGGGGCCTGGAGGAGAGCAACTTCGTCTGGCGCAACAACTCGTCGAGCCTGGCCGACGCCCGCAAGCGGTTGAGCGAGGGCAAGGCCGTCTTCGACAACAAGGCCGCCGAACTCAACATGGCCTGGGTCGGCTGGGGCTGGGACGCCAAGATCGCGGACTTCGACAACAGCGGCGAGATGTCGGTGGTCCAGACCGCCGGATTCGTCAAGGGCAAGATCAACCGTTGGTCCTGGTTGCAGGAGCTGGCCATGAGCAACGACCTCATGCTCCGCAACCCGGCCATGTGGCCCAAGGCCGAGCCGGGCGACGACATCGCCGGCTCCGAGCCGTTCGCCTTCTGGGTCCGGGAGAAGAACGGGCGCTACGCGAACATCAGCGCCGAGCTCGGCATGACCGACAGCACCCCGAGTCGCGGCGTGGCCGTCGCCGACACCAACGGCGACGGGGGTCAGGACTTCGCGGTGGCCCGCCAGTGGGGCGCCCCGTCCTACTACCGCAACGACAAGCCCGGCAGCGGCAACTTCCTCGGCCTGCGGCTGTGCCGCCCCGGTGAGGACGGCCGCGGCACGCCCGCGTACGGCGCCCAGGTCCGGGTGAAGACCGCGGACGGTCGTACCCGCGTCGCCCAGCTCGACGGCGGCAGCGGCCACTCGGGCAAGCGCAGCTTCGACGTCTTCTTCGGTCTCGGCGACGCCGGCGCCAAGCCGGTCTCGGCGGAGATCGCCTGGCGCGACCTCAACGGTGGCGTGCACAAGCAGACCCTCGACCTCGCCGCGGGCTGGCACACGATCATGCTCACGGACAAAGCCCAGGAGATGAACGCCAAATGACCGACGTCCGAGACAGCGCCCGCACCGACACCGACGTGAGGGGGGTGGGGGGCACCGCGGTCGCCGACGCCCCGGTCGGCCCGGCGCCGACCGTCACCTTCGACCGCAACGCGTCGGTGGCGGCCACCCCCGGAGCGCCCCCGCGGGTCGACCGGCGGGACCCCCGCTACCTGGCCCTGCGCAACTTCGCCATCTCCATGAGCATCTTCAACATCCTCGGCTACACGGTGCTCGGCTTCGAGCAGCCCTGGACCTGGCCGCTGCTCGCCCTGGCGGTCGGTTACGCCACCGAGATCGTGGTCGAGCTGGTCACCGCCCGCGCGAACAAGCGCCCGCCCGCCTTCGTCGGCAACGGCGCGTGGGGGATGTACACGTTCCTGCTGCCCACCCACATCACCGCGCTCGCCGCGAACATGCTGCTCTACGCCAACGACAACTTCTGGCCGATCGCCTTCGCGGTGGTCGTCGCCATCGGCCAGAAGGCGATCTTCCTGGCACCGATCAAGGGCCGCATGCGGCACTTCATGAACCCGTCCAACTTCGGGATCACGGTGACCCTGGTCGCGTTCTCCTGGGTCAACATCGCCCCGCCGTACCACTTCACCGAGGACGTCCCGGACATGATCCGGATCTTCGTGCCGCTGATCATCCTGACCGCCGGCACGGTGCTCAACGGGGTGCTGACGAAGAAGATCCCGCTGATCGTGGGCTGGGTGGGCGGCTTCGTCATCCAGGCGCTGGTGCGGCACTTCATCTGGGACGTCGCGCTCTGGGCGGCCCTGCTGCCGATCACCGGTGTCGCGTTCGTGCTCTTCACCAACTACATGATCACCGATCCGGGCACGACCCCCAGCTCGGGCCGGGCCCAGTTCATGTTCGGCGCGAGCGTCGCCGGCGTCTACGGCGTGCTGATCGCCTTCAACGTCGTCTACACGCTCTTCTTCGCCGTGACGATCGTCTGTCTCGCCCGGGGTCTGCTCTGGTGGGGCATCTGGCTGCGGGACCGCTCCCGGCGTACGAGCACGCCGGCGGCGCGGCCCGCCGTCACCTGACGCACGGCCGGTCCGTCGCCGGCGCGGCCCCGGGTGGGCGCGCCGGCGACGGACGCCGGGTGACCGACCCCACCACGGACGGAAGTGAGGCGATCCACGTGCACCCCACCCCGGAGGCCCCGGCGCGACGTGCGCCGGTGGAGCCCGTAGCCCCGCCGGCAGGCCGCCGACGGACGGCGGTGATCAGCGCCGCGGCGGGCGTGCTGCTCGCCGTGCTCTGGTCGTTCGAGCTGGTGGACTCGGTGATCGGCGACACCGTCGCCGACACCCTGCTGGGCCACGACGCGAAGGGCGCCGCCATCAGCGGTACGGCCGCGGGGCTGCTGTTCGCCTTCGTGTCCGGCTTCGCCGGCACCTTCACCGCCTGCAACATCGCGATGGCGGCCTCGGTCGGCCCGATGAGCCAGGCCGGCGCGACCGGCCGCCGCCACGGCGTACGGTCGCTGTTGCGCCCCGTCGCCTGGCTGACCGTCGGCATGTTGGCGGTGTCGGCTACCTACGGCGCGCTCGGGGTGCTCCTCGGCGAACGCCTGCCGCAACTGTCCACGGACACCGTCGGCGGGATGCCCGTGCGCCTGATCCAGTCCTCGGTGGTCTTCGGGCTGATCGGCCTGGCGCTGACGTACCTCGGGCTGGCGGCCCTCGGCCTGCTGCCCGACGTCTTCGCGGCCCGGCCGGTGGCACGGGTGGTCGTCATGGGCGCCCTGGTCGGGGGCTTCCTGGTCGGCCGGCCGTACCCGCTGTTCAACAAGCTGTTCCACTGGGCGGTCGACACCGGCAACCCGGGATACGGCGCCCTCGCCTTCGCCCTCCAGTCGCTGGGCAACATCCTGATCGTGGCGGCGCTCTTCGCGGTCCTCATCCTGGTCAGCCGGGGGCGGTTCCTCGGCTGGATGGCGTCGCCGCGGCGCGCCGCGACCGTGACCGGATCGCTGCTGGTCGCGCTGGGCGTCTTCACCGTCGTGTACTGGGACCTGCGCGTGCCGGCCATCTTCGGGGTGGGCTGGTTCCCGACGATGCCGTACAACTGACCGGCGCCGCCGACGACGCCTCCCGGTCCGGGACGGACCGGGAGGCGTCGTCGGATCGGCTAGACGAGTAAGTCCTAACGGCCCCGGGGCTGCGGCATAGGCGAAGGGTGTTGAAGATCCGTTTGTGACG